>NZ_JAWMPX010000015.1:0-124343 GCF_033101155.1 Tropicimonas sp. TH_r6 | reverse complement strand
CGCCTTTTCTGACAGACAAGTCTTCCGGAAACAGGCGCGGCCAGGCGCCGGGTCCTGCGCCGGTTGCGCCGTCTTCTCGATAGGCTGGAAAGGGTCCTGGATAGGAAGGCAAGAGATCAGTGGCATGTCGCATCTACCGTCGGCGTGATCGCCTCTTCGAAGGCGGACCTGATGCCCCGGCAGATCGCCCATCCCGTCCGAAGTTGGTCAGAAAGCGCATTCCACAGGTTAGACGGGATGATCTGGCCGTGTGGCTGGGGGATCGAGAAACTGACGGTCCAACGGCGACGCTTGCGGCATCAAGGCCAGGCTGCATAGCCAGTCACACAGCGCCGGAACGGCCGACCACGTTCCGTCGCCACGAACTTGCGTCGGTCCCAGGGCGCGGCGTTGACGGCGTGCGGCGCCGAGAGCACGCGCTGCAACACTTCCGGCGAATGCGACGCTTGCAGATGTTCACTGTCCCTCTCATCGGGTGGCGGGAGGTTTTCGTTGAATGAGGGCCGGCGGGTGTGTCCTTGCAGAGGCTGGTTCAAACCAGTTTGCCAGCTCCCGCCTGTCGCCTCGTGCGTCTCAGGGCGTATAGAGATTTGACTGCGTCAGCTCATTGAGCAGCTCCTCGCCCGACAGAAATCGCCGATAGTTTTCAGCGATCAGATCGACGGCCCGGTCGTCCCGATCCGGTTCTCGCGGCGAGGTATGTGGGGTTATGATGACATTCGGCAGTTGCCAGAGCGCGCTGGAAGACGGCAAAGGCTCCTGTGAAAACACATCAAGGCCGGCTCCGGCAATCTTTCCGTCAGACAAGGCCCGGATCAGCGCCGGTTCATCAACAACATTTCCGCGGGCGATATTGACAAGATGTGCCGTCGGTTTCATCTGCGCCAACTCTTTCGCACCGATCAATCCATGGGTTTCATTGGTCAGGGGAACGGCCAGAACGACATAGTCCGTCTCCGCGAGCATATCGGCCAACCGGTCGCCTGTCTCCTCGCAGTAGATCTTGTGCACACCCGGCACGTCGAGGCCGTCACTGCGGCGGAAACCCAGAACCCGCATACCCATTGCCTCGCAGCGTGTTGCCAGGGCCTGTCCGATGTGGCCGAGGCCGACAATGCCGACGGTCTGCTTGTAGAGGCTTCGCAGATGCTCCCGACCGCTTTTCTCCCAGGCCGATCGGCGTTGGGATGCGAAGAGGTCCATCGCACGACAGGACAGCGACAGCATGAAGAACATTGCGTGTTCGGCCAGTGTTTCCACCGAGTAGCCCGCCGAACCGGACAGGCGGATGCCACGGTCGAGGATCTCCGGATGCGCGACACGATCCAGCCCGGCATGAGTGATATGGACCCATCGCAGTTGTCGCCCCCGGATCTCCGACGGCGCCGGCAGATCGGAGAGGATCGCGACCTCCGCCCCGCCCAAGCTCTGCAACATCTGCGCCATGTCCCCGGGGGCTATCCGGGTGATGTTGGCCGGCTCGAAGATGCTGCGAAAACGATCCCAAAGCGGGCCCTCATAGACAACATTGGTAACGACGTTCGAGATGCCGGGTGGGTTTGTCATTCTGGTCTCCAAGCTATGTTCGACTCGCCGGGGTGACGGTTCGAACACGGATCAATGCGGTGTGTGACACGCCTTTGCGGCCCCACCAGCGGTCCGACACTTCGCGGCCCAAAGCCTCGCAAATACCTGCTCTATCAGATCCTTCGCCGCAGAAGCACCCACCCGGGACATCCTTTCCGCCTCCATGGCCCGGGTCGCATGGGAGGCTGGCCGGACGTTCCGTTTCTCACGCGAGGGCGTTCTACCCTCTCAAGAGCGCCTTTTGAGGCCGCGTTGGTCCAAGGGAGGCGGTCTTTTTTGTTTCTTTTTTATGGAGTTGGGCGCAGCAGCGCGCTCCGCGCGAACCGCCCTCCCTGTCGTTCTCGGCGAGGACGGCACGTTGGATCTCGCATTCGCGACAAAGGCCGGCCCACCGGATCGGCTTACTCGACGGCACCCCGCAGAAACCTTCAGACGGGGCCGGGCACGGTCATTCGCTGCTGACCGGATGACGCACCGGTTCCGCATTGTTCAGCGCGGTCGCGGTGCCTGATGGCCAGAAACCCAGACCGCTTCAATGAACAATGGCGTTGCCGCGCAACATCGGGCGGCTGCTTGTGTGACCTTTCCGCTCAATTGACCTGCGTCATGTCGAATTCAATTGCAGCACATCAGGGATCGGGAGACCTACCGGCGCAAGACGGGCCGCAGGGTTTCGCTGGAAAGAGAGATGGAAAAGGTGCCGATATACACGCTCACGGCCATTGCGATTCTGGCCTTGCTCGGGCTGATGATCGCAATGCGCAAGATGCGGCAGCGCCGCCGGGAGGTTCTGCGCGAAGACATTCTCAAGCATCTCTGTAGCGCCAGGCTCGAGAGCAGGACGGCGACGGTCTTCGAGATTGGCGGTCGGCTGGAACTGTCTCCGGCAACAATGCTCTCGTTGGTAAAGGATCTCGAGGCAGACGGGTTCCTGAGTTCGACGGCCGGATCCCTGGAACTCACCGAGGCCGGCGAGCGCAAGGGACGACAGGTCTTGCGCGCCCACCGGTTCTGGGAACGCTACCTCGCCGACGAGGCGCGGGAACCGCTGGAAGGGCTGCACGATCTCGCGGACCGCGCGGAGCACCGGTTGGGTCCCGACGCGATCGACGCGCTTTCGGATCATCTGGGCCACCCCCGCCATGACCCGCATGGCGACGTGATTCCGGCCGCGTCCGGCGAGGTCACATGGCAGCATCGTGCGCCGCTGACCGATTGGCCCTGCGGGCGTGCCGCCTGCGTGGTGCATGTGGAGGACGAGCCGGGAGACGCGCTCAAGACCGCCCTGGAGGCCGGCCTCCACCCCGGCAAAGTCCTACGTGTCCTAGATAATCAGGCAGGCATGGTGACCGTCGATGCCGGTGTTGGCGCGCGCAGCATTGCCGCCGCGGTGGCGGCGAAGATCGACGTGCGCGAACCCTCGGCGGGGCAGGCGCCCCATGCGCCGCGTGCGACGCTGGCCGATCTGAGCGTTGGCGACAGTGCCGAGATCGTGGGGCTCAAGGAAAGCTGCCACGGGCTGATGCGCCGGCGGCTTCTGGATCTCGGGTTCACGCAAGGTGCTCGGATTTCTGCGGCGTTGTCGAATGCCGGAGACGCGGCGCATGCCTATCGGCTGCGCGGGACGATGATCGCGCTGCGCCGGGAACAGGCCGAGCAGGTCCTGATCGGCCTTGCCGGACACGGCGCAATGGAGGGCGCGCCCGAACGGGAGCGGGTGGCGGAGACAGATCGATGATAGGCAAGCTTTTCCGGAAGAACTGCGAGACCTGCGGCTCGGGCCTGCCTGCTGGCGCAAGCTCCCGCGCGCTGTTTTCCAAGCCGCATCTGATCGCGTTGGCGGGCAATCCCAACACCGGGAAATCCACCGTGTTCAATGCCCTCACGGGACTGCGCCAGCATACCGGAAACTGGGCCGGCAAGACCGTCGCCCGCGCCGAGGGCCGCTTTACCCATACGGGCGAAAACTACCGGCTGGTTGATCTGCCGGGCACGTATTCGCTGCTCTCGGCCTCGACCGACGAGGAGATCGCGCGCGATTTCATCCTGTTTGGCGAGCCGGACTGCACGGTCGTCGTGGTGGATGCGACGGCGCTGGAGCGCAATCTCAACCTTGTCTTCCAGGTCATGGAGATCACCTCGAAGATCGTCGTCTGCGTCAACCTGCTGGACGAGGCCCGCCGCAAGGGCATCGACGTCGATCTCGACCGGCTGTCGGGGGAGCTGGGCGTGCCAGTTGTGGGAACGATCGCCGGGTCCGGCAAGGGGCTGGACCGGCTGGTCGAGACGATCGCGGCGGTGGTGCATGGGCAGCTCACCCCATCGCCCCGGCCGCCTGCGCCGCCTGAGGCGGCATCCGGTCCGGTCGAGGATCTGGTGCAGCGCATCCGGGCGCTCTATCCCGATCTTCAGAACGCCCGCTGGATTGCCTATCGCCTGATCGAGGGCGACTACCGGATCCGCCAGGCATTGCTCTCCGGAGAACTCGCATCGCTGCACGCCGCCGAAAGCGGGGAGGCTGCCTCATGAGCGAGAGCGCAGTTGGCAGGGATCAGATCCCGGCCTCGCCCGAGGCCACGAAAGCGGCCGAGGACCTGTTCCGGCATGCGCGCGGCCTGAGCGACGTGATTGGCGGCGAACGGTTCCGCGATGAGCTGGTCGCATCGCTGTTTCAACGAGCGGAAGAGGTCACTTCCATGGCCGTCCAGCACCGCAAACCAAAGGCGTGGCAGCGGGTCGGCAATCTCGACCGCATCCTGACCCATCCGGTGCTCGGCATTCCGCTCATGGCGCTGCTCTTCGCGGTGGTGTTCTGGCTCACCATCGTGGGCGCCAATGTTCCCTCTGCTTTCCTCGCCGGGCTGTTGATGGCCGAGGGGGGCCTGAGCGGCTGGTGCCTCGAGTATCTCGGCGTCCCGGCGCCGGCCATGCTCGGGACCAGTCTCTACGAAGCCCTGCATATGCTGTTCGCCTTCCTGCACGCGCCGGGTTGGCTGAGCGGGTTCCTGATTGACGGTGTCTATCTCGGGCTGGCCTGGGTCGTCTCGGTGATGCTGCCGCCCATGGCGATCTTCTTCCCCATGTTCACGTTTCTGGAGGACTCGGGATATCTCCCCCGCGTCGCCTTCAATCTCGACTGGCTGTTCAAGCGGGCGGGCGCGCATGGCAAGCAGGCGCTGAGCATGATGATGGGGTTCGGCTGCAACGCGGCGGGCATCATCGCCTGCCGGGTCATCGACTCGCCGCGCGAACGTCTGATCGCCATCCTCACCAATGTCTTCGTCCCCTGTAACGGACGCTTCCCGACGCTGATCGCCATCGCCACAATCTTTTTCGGCGGGCTTGTCGCCCAGACCAGCGGGTTCGCCGCCTCGCTCATCGCCACCGGAGCGATCGTCGGGATCGTGGTCGTCGGCGTGGTGATTACCCTGCTCGTGTCCTGGGCCCTGTCGCGCACCCTTCTGCGGGGCGAGCCATCGGCCTTCATTCTCGAACTGCCTCCGTATCGGAGGCCGAACGTGTTGAGGATCCTCTACACCTCGCTGATCGACCGGACGCTGTTCGTGCTGATGCGGGCGATGGTCGTGGCCGCTCCGGCGGGGGGGATCATCTGGTTGATGGCCAATATCGATCTCGGCGGGGTGTCGCTGGCCACACATGTCTCGGGTTTCCTCGATCCGTTCGGACATTTCCTCGGCCTCGACGGCATAATCCTGCTCGCCTTTATCATTGCGATTCCGGCCAATGAGATCGTGATGCCGACCGTGATCATGCTTTATCTCAGCCAGACCCGCATGCTCGAGCTGGAAGGGGCCGAGCTTGGCGGGCTTCTGGCCGACAATGGCTGGACGATGCTGACGGCGATCTGCCTGATGCTCTTCTCGCTGCTTCACAATCCCTGCGGCACGACGATCTGGACAACATGGCGCGAAACCGGAAGCGCGCGCTGGACCCTGTTCGGCGCCCTCATGCCGCTGGCCCTCGGCATCGTCGCCTGTGCCGCGGTCGCCACGGCGGTCCGTGTCCTGTCCGGGCTGCCAATCTAGCTTGAGACCGCCCCGGGCGTTTCGCGGCCCGTGGAGCGTCGGTTCATGGCACGGCCGCCGGCCAGAATTTGTCCCAAAGGGGGCCGACCCGAGCCTGCGTTTGCGGAGATTTCCGAGGCTCGCGGAGCAAGTGACGGAAACCGGCGCCCGCGCTATGCGATCGATGTCACACGCGCGGGGCTTGCCGTTTTCAGCAACGATACAGAGGGCAAGAGCCGCCGAAAGCAACCTTTCCTCAGGCTGTCACAGCTGCGCAGAGCCTCCGCGACAAGGATCACCGGATGCGCTGCATCTGAGGCGATCCTGGCCTCACTGTGTGCCTGTCGATCGGCCGCTCAGGCGATCCTGAAACGTTCAATGAACTCGCGGTCGGGCGTGACGCCCAACCCCGGCCCGTGCGGGATCTTCACCCGCCCGTCATTGCGCTTCACCTGGCCCTGGATATCAAGCGGTTCGGCCAGCAGCTCGTCGCGAAACTTGTTATCCGTCGTGTCGAATTCCAGCATGGGCTCCCACGGGAACAACCCGCCCGGCAGGTCCGGCATGGCCGCGAGAAGCTGAAGGTTCGTGGCGACCGACACCGCAGAGCCCCAGACATGGTTGATAACCGGTGTGAAATGCGCATGGCAGAGCGCCAGGACGCGAAGGTATTCGGAGATTCCGCCAAGCGCACAGACCTCGGGTTGCGCAATGTCGAGCCCGCGCGCTTCCAGCAGGCGCCGCCAGCCCCAGCGGTTGAACTCCGCTTCGCCGCCGGAAATGTTGACCTTCAGCCCCGCGCGCAGCTCGGCATAGCCGTCGAGGTCTTCCGGGGCCACCGGTTCCTCGAACCAGTAGGCGCCCAGCTCCTCCAGCCCGCGGCCAACATAGAACGCATCCGACGTGGTGTAGGCGTGGTTGGCATCCGCCATGAACCGGAAATCCTCGCCCACGCCCTTGCGCACGGCGGCTGCAAGGCGAACATCGCCCTTCGGTCCCACGCCGACCTTCATCTTTGTGGCCGCGAACCCCATCGCCTTGATCTCGGCGGCTTCGTCGACAAACCGTGCCTCCATCTCGGCCACCGGTTCGGGACGCAGCATCATGCCGTAGCCATAGGCGGTGACACTGGTGCGATGCGCGCCGCCAATGAGTTTGTGAACCGGCAGCCCCGCAACTTTGCCGGCAATGTCCCAGAGCGCGATGTCCACGCCGGACAGCGACTGCATCGGCATGCCCTTCTGACCGTGATCGCGCATCAGGTTATAGACCTTGTGCCAGATCACATCGCGGTCGAGCGGATCCATTCCGAGGATCATCGGCTGGATCACCTGCTCGACGATCCCCTTGTTCGCAAGCGCAATTGTGCCCGGTCCGAAGCATTCCCCCCAGCCGGTGACGCCCTCGTCGGTCTCGACCTCGACAAGGTGCGCGGTGCGCTTGTCGTAATATTGTTGGGAATAGCCCAGCCGCTCCGGCATGTCGTAGCCGAGCACATGGCTGGTTATCTTGGTGATCTTCATAGCTCCTCCCAACGCGACCCCACCGGCCAGGCCGTGGCGGTCGCCTGTTTCGTCCGAAATGCTATAGCTCATAAACTTAGGTTTCAATAAAATCTTGAAATTTCCCGAAATCACGAGATTATGAGGAAAACCTAGAATTGCGACTCAGTGAGGGGATGTCCGTGGAAGCAGAAGGCCTCTTTGAGCAGATGCGCGACCGAACAGTGAGTGGGGAGTTTGCGCCGGGGCAAAGGCTCCGCGCGGAGATACTGCGTTCGGAATACGGCGTGTCTGCCACGACCATGCGGGAGGTCCTGTTGCGGCTGTCGACCGTGGGTCTTGTGGACTTCCAGGAGCAACGCGGCTTTCGGTTGCCAGAGCAGTCGGTCGAGCTTCAAAGAGACCTGACGCGGTTTCGGATCCTGCTGGAATGCGAAGGGGCCTGCCTTTCGATCCGCAGCGAGTCCGTTGAATGGGAAGCACGGCTGACCGCGGCGCATTACGCGCTCGAGCATATCGAGTCGCGCGTCCATGTCGGAGAGCCTTCACCGGAACTGCTTGCACTCTGGGTGCGCGCGGAACTGGACTTCCACCGGACCCTGATCGACGGCTGTGGAAACGAGATCCTCAAGCAGACGCATCAGGCGGTCTATTACCGCTTCCGCCAGCAACTGATCACGAGCGACCGGGATTTTCACTGGGTTCCAATGAATGTCGAACAGCACCAGGGCATCGTCACCGCAGCGCTGGACAAGGATGAGGAACTTGTCTGCGAGCGGATCGGGGAGCACCTGATGCGGAACATAAAAGATCCTGTCGAAAACTACATGAGAGAGACTGCCTGAGATGTGTCGTGGTCGCTGCGAAACACCGGTGCGGCATCACGGCGAAGAGATTGCCTGGAAATGCGTTTCGATACGGCAGGGCGCCGGTCGAACGGGAGGAATCCGTACACGCTTCCCGGGCAAAGACGGACCCAATCGCGGGTCGAGGGAGGGGTTCGGGTCGCTGCGATCCGGGCGCCTGCATATTCCAGCACCAGGAAAGGAAATCAGGTGAAACTGTCCAACAAACTGGCCATGACCACGGCCCTTGGCTTCGGCCTTCTGGCTTCGGCCGCCACAGCCGCCGACGTGACCCTGCGCATTCAGACGCACCAGGGCACCAACACGACGCAGGGCAGGCTTATTGCCAACTTCGTCGATGACATCAATGTCATGACCGACGGTGCCGTCGAGGTCGAGATGTTCTACTCGTCGGCCGTCGTGGCCTCCGCCGAGACCTTCGACGCTGCCGCGAATGGCATCATCGACTGCGAC
The DNA here is from genome assembly GCF_033101155.1 of Tropicimonas sp. TH_r6. Classification (NCBI taxonomy): domain Bacteria; kingdom Pseudomonadati; phylum Pseudomonadota; class Alphaproteobacteria; order Rhodobacterales; family Roseobacteraceae; genus Tropicimonas; species Tropicimonas sp. TH_r6. Next base: position 115,910 of record NZ_JAWMPX010000015.1, on the reverse strand, counting down.
ATGACCAACGGCTCCTACCAGACCGGCAAAAACCCTGCCTTCCAGTTCGTGGCCGACACGATGGGTGGCTACGACACGCCGATGCAGTATCTCGCATGGGTGAATTTCGGTGGTGGTCGTGAGGCGATCAACGAGCTCTATAGCTCCTACAACATGCATTTCGTGGGCGCGCAGGTCGGCGGCCAGGAATCGCTGAACTCCTCGAAGCCGCTTCCGGGCATCGAAGCTCTGGACGCTTTCAAGTTCCGGTCGCCTCCGGGAATGGAAACCGAGATCTTCCAGTCGCTCGGCGCCTCGCCGATCGTGATGGACTTCACCGAGATCTTCACCGCGCTTGAAACCGGCATCATCGACGGCGCCGACGCGTCCACGCTGGCCGTGAACACCTCGCTGGGCATCTACGACATTGCCAAGCACACGACCTATCCGGGCTTCCACTCGATGTCCTCGGATCAGCTCGCCTGCCGCACGGATGTATGGGAAGGGCTTACACCGTCGCAGCAGCGCGTCATCGAGACCGCGCACAAGAAGCTGATGGCCGACTACGTGATGGTCACCATGGTCGAGAATGGCGAAGCGCTGGCCAAGATGCCGGAAATGGGTGTGACGACCTATGACTGGTCGGCCGAGGACCGCGCACAGTTCCGCGAAGCCGCCAAGGGCGCCTGGGACGAGTGGGCCAAGAAGACGCCTGAAGCCGCCCAGATGGTCGAAAGCCACAAGACGTTCCTGAAGCGGATCGGCCTGAGCGACTGATCCCTCGGATCTCTCTGGCCCCTCGGTCTCACATGACGGGGGGGCCAATCCCCACATGCATTTCTCCGGTAGGAACCGCGGGATCCGTTTGCGGCCGTCATTGACCGGCCTCAGCAGCGGACGCGGTGCTTTCGCGGAAACCCTCAGGAAATCAAAATGGCAAGGATCCAATCCGTCCAGACCCGCCTGTTCGACGTGCCGCTCGCAGAAGTGCTCGTCGATGCCAGGCACGGCGATCACACCAAGTTCGAACTGATCACCGTCACCATAACGCTTGAAGATGGCAAGGTTGGCACCGGCTATACCTATACTGGCGGCAAAGGTGGCCGGGCGATCGCGGCGATGCTGGACTTCGATTTTGCGCCACTCCTCACGGGCCGCGATGCCGCTGACGTGGAGGACCTCTGGGAGGAGATGCAATGGCATGTCCACTATGTGGGCCGGGGAGGGGTCGCCTCATTCGCAATCTCGGCGGTCGATATTGCCCTTTGGGATCTGCGCTGCCTGGCCGCCGACCTCCCCTTGTGGAAGATGGTCGGCGGAACCTCGGATCGATGCCGGGCCTATGGCGGCGGGATCGACCTGAATTTCCCTATTCCGAAGCTGCTCAAGAATGTTCAGAAATACCTCGACAGCGGCCTGAACGCCGTGAAGATCAAGGTGGGCCAGCCGACTTTGGCGGAAGATATCGCGCGCGTGCGCGCGGTTCGGGAGCATATCGGGCCGGATGTCGCCTTCATGGTCGACGCAAACTATTCGATGGATGTCGAGCAGGGGATCGCCGCGGCCCGGGCCTTCAAGCCCTTTGATCTTGTCTGGTTCGAGGAACCGGTCATCCCGGATGACTACATGGGCTTCGCCCGCATCGCAGACGCCACCGATCACCCGCTGGCCGCCGGCGAAAACCTCCACACAATGATTGAATTCGAACTCGCGTTCGAACGGTCCAAACTCTCCTATATCATGCCCGATACAGGGAATTGCGGGGGCGTGACCGGGTTCCTGCAGGTGGCCGAGATGAGCCGGAAGCACGGGCTGCCGGTCTGTAGCCACGGGATGCAGGAACTCAATGTCAGCCTGCTGAGCGGGCAAGCCAATGCCGGTTGGCTGGAGGTTCATTCCTTTCCGATCGACGCCTACACGACCCGCCCACTTGTCATCGAAGACACTCTCGCAGTCGCACCTGGCGACCCCGGCACGGGGGTCCGCTTCGCTTGGGACAAGCTTTCTTCTTTCGACGCAAAGCCGTGGTGAGCGAGCGGTGCGATCCTGTCGCTGCGGTCTCGACCTCGGTCGAGGCCTTCCTCGCCGCCACGAGGTCCAGCGACACCGCACAGATCAGGGGCGCCGTGGGCTGGGTCGAAGAACCCCTTGCAAGGCCGTTCGTGACGTTCGGCTGAGCGTGGCCCCGACCGGCGTCAGAAACCGCCGCCGATCTTTCGGTGCCGTTGCTGGTCGGCCTGGGAGCCATACGGATAAACACCATGCGCCGGGGCGCTGATTTCGTTCAGCAATTTCAGGTTCTCCAGAGAAAGTTCGAGATCGGCCGCTGCAAGATTGTCGGCAAGCTGTTTGGAATTGCGCGCACCAACAAGCACGGACGTGACCGCCGGTTGCGCAAGCAACCAGGCGAGCGCCACCTGGGCCATGGAACAGTCCTGCCGCTCGGCAACCTTTTGCACGGCATCGAGGATTGCCCATGTCCGCTGCTCGGCATTTCGCGGAGCATAGGCTTCCATTCCGCGATCCGGCTGCTCTCCGAGCCGGCTCTCACCGCGCGGCGTCTCGTCGCGTTGGTACTTGCCGCTCAACCATCCTCCGCCCAGCGGAGACCAGGGAAGCAGGCCGATACCCGCATCCAGCGCTGCCGGCACGATCTCGAACTCGATGCCCCGGACCAGAAGATTGTATTGCGGTTGCAAGGTTACGGGCGCGCTGAACCCGCGGGCCCGGGCAACATGAACCGCCTTCGTCAATTGCCAGCCGAGAAAATTCGAGACGCCGTAATGGCCGATCTTTCCCGCGCTGATTGCATCATCGAGAAAACGCAAAGTCTCGTCGATCGGGGTCAGGGCGTCCCAGGCGTGCATCTGGTAGAGGTCGATGAACTCGACCTTGAGCCGCTTCAGGGATGCCTCCAGGGCCTTGCGCAGGTGGACGCGCGACAGGCCAAGGTCATTCGGCCCGTCGCCCATCGGAAAACGTGCCTTGGTGGTCAGCACGACCTTGTCCGCGTCGGCCGGGTGATCGGCCAGCCAGCGACCGACGATTTCCTCGGAGAGACCGTTGCTGTAGACATCGGCCGTATCGATGAAATTGCCCCCCGCCGCGACGAAATCGCTCATCAGTTGGCGGGACGTCTGCTCGTCGGCCTCGTCGCCGAAGGTCATGGCCCCGAGGGCGAGTTGCGATACGATGGCGCCGCTGTCGCCAAGCCTGCGATATTCCATGACCATTTCCTCCCGTTACAGCCACTCGCCACCATGACCCGGGTTGCATCGCACAGGTCAAGCGCAGAAGCCCGGACAAAGCCGCGCATGGCGACCGCAGGGCGACAGTATGGGCCGTGCGGACTCGGACTGGCAGTCCGAACGTTGAAACCCGCGGGCTCGGACGATACTGTCCCGGCAAGTATCAGACGCAGTTAGGGAAAACCGGCAATGTCCATCGTCCACGTCCTGGCCTTCATCACCACCAAACCCGGCCAGCGGGAAGCTGTCCTGGAAAAATTCAACGCCAATGTTCCGGCCGTGTTGGCGGAGAATGGCTGCATCGCCTACGAGGCGACAATTGACACGAAGGACGCCGGCCCCATCCAGACCGCCGTGGGCCCGGACACGTTCGTTGTTGTCGAAAAATGGGCCAGCCTTGAAACGCTCGCCGCGCATGGCGCTTCCGCGCATATGAAAGCCTATGGCGAAAGCACCAAGGATATGGTTGCCGACCGCGCGATCCACGTCCTGTCTGCGACCTGAGCACAGCCCTTTCGAGCTTCGTCGGAAACACCGGACAAGATCGTCACGGCCGCCTGGAGCCGTGCGACCATGACGTGTCGGGCGACCAAAACAGCGCCGCGCAACGGTTCCTGTGGATGCGGGGACCGTGTGAAACCTTATTTTTCCATGGAGTCAGGCTGGGGCGTCGAGTCGGGAAAGACGCGTTGACGGGTCTCCCTATCCCAGGTGTCTAAGGCCCGCCATCAGGCTGTGAAACTTCTCGCCCTGCACGGCGACGTGGTCGCGCATCGCCTGTGCGGCGGCGTCGGCGTCGTTCTGCGCGATGCTCTGGACGATGGTTTCGTGTTCGCGCAGGGATTCCTTCATGCGCCCACGGACGCCAAGTTGCTTGCGGCGAAATGGCGTGAGCCGTTTCTGCAAACGTTTGGTTTCCCGTCTGAGAAATCCGTTTCCGGCTTCCAGGTAGATGATCTGATGGAAGCACTCGTTCTCGGCGTAATAGGTGTCGCTGTCGCAGGAGCCGACTGCGTCGCGACATTTGTTATTGGCATCCATCAGACGCTCGAGGCCATCCTCCGTGATCCTGCGCGCCGCAAGACGGGCGCAGGAGGCTTCCAGTTCCGCCATGACTTCGAACATCTCCATGAGATCCAGCGGTCCCAGTTGATGAACGAATGCTCCCCGGCGCGGCACAAGTTCCACGAGCCCCGATTGCGCAAGCCTTTGCAGCGCTTCGCGAAGCGGTGTGCGCGAGACATCGAAACGGTCGGCAAGGCGCACCTCGTCCAGCTTCTCGCCATTGGAGAATGTGCCATCGAAAATGAGGTCTTCGAGTTCGTGAACGATGTTTTCGACGCGCGAGGAAGTCATGGCCAAAGTCTATCCTGACAAACCAAAAATGCAATTGGGCTTATCTTGCATGCAGGATCGTTGACTCAAAATACATCTGCCACATAATGCCCGTGTGAACCGATACCCATCGGTTCACCAAAGGGAGGACATCGTGAAAATCATACTTGGAACCGCTGCGGCGGCTATTTCTATTGCATTCGCGGGATCGGTGGCGGGGGCGACCGAACTTCGCCTGTCTCACCAATGGTCCAACAAGGACGTGCGCCATCAGGTGGCGCAGATCGTGGCCGATGAGGTTGCCGCCGCCGATGTGGATCTGGAGATCAAGATCTTCGGCTCCAAGTCACTGTTCGCGCCGCGCGAACAGTACAAGCCGCTCAGCCGCGGACAGTTGGACATGACGGTCCTGCCGCTCAGCTATGCCGGTGGCCAACAGCCGGCCTACAACCTGACGCTGATGCCGGGGCTGGTGAAGAACCACGACCACGCGGCGCGCCTGAGTGACAGCCCCTTCATGGAGGCACTCGAGGCCAAGATGGCCGAAGACGATGTGATGGTGCTGGTGCACGGCTATCTTGCGGGCGGGTTTGCCGGCAAGGACAAGTGCATCACCGGACCGGACGACGTGAAGGGGCTCCAGACCCGTGCTGCCGGCAAGAGCTTCGAGCTGATGTTGGCGGGCGCTGGCGCGTCGATTGCATCCATGGCGTCATCCGAAATCTACAACGCGATGCAGACGGGCGTTCTCAACGCGGCGAATACATCGTCGTCGTCCTTCGTGTCCTACAGGATCTACGAACAGGTTTCCTGCTACACCCCGGCCTCCGATATCGCGCTGTGGTTCATGTACCAGCCACTGCTGATGAACAAATCCGCCTTCGAGGACCTGTCGGAAGAGCAACAGGCTGCGCTGCTGGCAGGGGCCGAGAAAGCCGAAGCGCATTATCTCGCCGAGGCAAAGAAGCAGGATGCGGCATCCGTCGAGGTCTTCAAGGAAGCCGGTGTCGAGATCGCCGAGATGAGCGCGGAGGATTTCGAAGCCTGGCGCGCGATCGCCCAGGACACCTCCTACAAGTCCTTCGTGGAAGAGGTTCCGGACGGGCAGGCGTTGCTCGACCTCGCTCTCGCCGTCGAGTGATCGCGTCTTGAGACAGTCGGGGCGGCGCCGCGCCGCCCCGCGACAAACAAGCAAAAGAAATCCCCGGAGACATCCATGGCGAGCCACAGCTCAGCAGCCGTTGCACGTACAGGGAACAACCCGTTCCTGAAAACCGTGGCAGCCCTTTCCACCCTCGCCGGATGGTGTTCCGCCGGCATGATCGTCGCAGCCGTCGCGATCACTTGCCAGATGATCGTCATCCGGTTTGTCTTCAACGGGTCCACCGTCTGGCAGACCGAGGCCGTGATCTATCTCATCATCGCGGCCACCCTCGTGGGCCTGCCTTATGTCCAGCGTTTGCGGGGCCATGTGAACGTGGACCTTGTCCCGATCTCGTTGGCGCCCAGGGCGCGGTTCGCAATGGCGATCCTGACGTCGGTTCTGTCCATCGCCATCGTGTCAGTGATGTTCTGGTATGGTTTCGAATACTGGCACTTTGCATGGGATCGCGGCTGGAGATCCGACACTGTGTGGGGCGTCAAACTCTGGATCCCCTATCTCGCCCTTCCCATCGGGTTCGGGTTGTTCCTGCTGCAACTGATCGCCGACCTCGTGGCCTTGCTTCTGGGGATTGAGAAGCCCTTCGGCCTGGAGATCGGTTGATGGATCCGCTTACACTTGGCGCGCTTGTTGCCCTTGTCACCATTCTCGTGCTGTTTTCCGGCGTCTCGGTCGCGATCGGGCTGCTGATCGTTTCAGCCGGGTTCCTGATCATCTTCGACGGCATGCGCTCTCTGGAACTCATGCCCGAGATCCTGTTCGGAAAGCTCGACAATTTCGCGCTGCTCTCGATCCCGATGTTCATCATCATGGGCTCCTCCATTGCCTCGACCCGTGCGGGCGCAGACCTTTACGAGGCGCTGGAGCGCTGGCTTTCCCGGGTGCCGGGCGGCCTGGTGGTGTCGAATCTCGGGGCCTGCGCCCTGTTTGCCGCCATGTCCGGCTCCAGCCCCGCCACCTGTGCGGCCATTGGCAAGATGGGCATTCCCGAGATGCGCAAGCGCGGCTATCCGGACGGCGTCGCCGCGGGCTCTGTTGCCGCGGGAGGGACGCTGGGCATCCTGATCCCGCCCTCGGTCACCATGATCGTCTATGGTATCGCCACGGAGACCTCGATCGGCAGGCTGTTCCTTGCCGGCGTCTTTCCGGGGTTGATGCTGGTGGGGCTCTTCATGGCGTGGTCGCTCTACTCGACCTGGCGCTCGGGTGAGGCCTCCCGGCTCAGTGCCGGCAGCTACACATGGGCCGAACGTTTCGAGATCCTGCCCCGCGTCCTGCCTTTCCTGGCGATCATTCTCGGCGTGCTCTACGCCATGTATGGGGGCATCGCGACACCGTCGGAAACGGCCGCAGTGGGGGCTCTGCTGTGTCTGCTGATTGCCATGATCATCTACAAGCTCTGGCATCCCGCCGAGCTCTGGGTCGTCCTGCGGGACAGCACCAAGGAATCGGTGATGATCCTGTTCATCATCGCGGCGGCCGGCGTCTTCAGCTACATGCTGTCGAGCCTCTTCATCACGCAGTCGATCGCCGAGTGGATCGGAACATTCGATGTGAACCGATGGGTTCTGATGGGGGCGGTAAACGTCTTCCTGCTGATTGCCGGGTTCTTCCTGCCGCCGGTTGCGGTCATCCTGATGGCCGCTCCGATCCTGCTGCCGATCATCACCAGCGCCGGGTTCGATCCGATCTGGTTCGCGGTTGTGCTGACCATCAATATGGAGATCGGCCTGATCTCCCCGCCGGTCGGACTGAACCTCTATGTCATCAACGGGATCGCGCCCGATATCCCGCTCAAGACCATCCTGCTCGGTTCGTTGCCCTTCGTGGCCTGCATGGTGATCGCCATCATCCTGCTCTGCCTCTTCCCCGGTATCGCGACATGGCTGCCCAATGCCGTCATGGGAACATCGATCTGACGTCTTGGCGCTCCCGGCGTCGACCCGATTTGATCGAAGCTGACCCGTTTCGGGGGACGTGAAACCCGGTGCCGGGGTCGCTATCCCGGCCGTCGCTCGGACCCATTCAAACGGCGTTTCGCCGGATCTTCCCGGCGGTCGGGCATGTCGGGCAAACCTGCTTGCCACGGGGCAGGGGGCCGGGCAGCCCCGCTGCGGGATCGCCCTCAGAATCGTCCGGCCTTAGAAATTTGCGACCGATACGCTCTGCTCCCGTGGCATCGCCTCGACACAGTAAGAGAGACAGCTCTCCTGCTATTAAAAGAGGCGCGGACGAATTTGCCTTTTATCACCGATCTTTATGTCCCGATACGCAATGCGGAATTGAGCCGAGAAAAGATTGCCAATCCGGGATGCACAAAGCCGATATCATGTCAAGGTTGACAATAAATACAATTGGGCGAAGCTGTACCTCTATATTTTGAGTCAGCCATAGCGCGCTGAGTATTGTTCGACCATTTGTGCTTTTGGGTGTGGTTTAGGGATTATGATTGGAGATGCGCTTGAATATGTCCGGCGTGAGCTCAGGACACATTTGGACGTCTCGGACGGTGAGGTGCGGATCGATTCCGCACGATCGCTGAACGAGGCGGGGCCGCAAGGCGCGCTGATTACCCTGCTGAACATCGAAGAAGAGGCAGCTTTGCGCAATACGCGTCAAAGCATTGAATTGGGTGGATCGCCGCATTACCGCGAACCATCGGTATTCATGAATATTTATCTTCTTTTCAGCTTTGATTTCATAGATTACGGCGCCTGTCTCCTGAATCTTTCGCGCACAATCGAGATGTTTCAGCATCGCCGTTTCCTGAGTGCAGCAAATGCGAATCCGGCTCTGATTTTTCCGAGCGGAATCGAGAGGTTAATCTTCGAACATCACAATATGAGCTTCGAAGCGCTCAACAATGTGTGGTCGGTGCTCGGCGGCGAGCATTACCCGTCGGTGATCTACAAGGTGCGCTTGCTGGAACTGCGGGATGTTCAGCCAACGGTCGAGGCCGATGCAATCACGCGCATCGACCTTGAAACGGTGCGGCGATGAGCTTTTCGATCGCAGCACAGCGGTTCATGTCGGTGTCGTTCCAGGATGATGCGGGGGCCGCGATAAGCGACTTCACTCTGCAACCGACGCGGCGGACTGTCGGGCTGATGAACGATCATGGCATCCTGTTTCGCCAGGTGACCGGGGGGATGGCGCTGTATTACACGACAAACCCATTCGCGACGCCGCCACTCACATCTCCGATCGGCGATCGGGTGCGGTTCAGCTTTTCCCTGACCGCCGCGGCAGGAGATCCCGGCCTGCGCTATGATGGGATGAGCGGCGCGGGCGGGTCGCACCTGTTGCTCGACAATCTCGACGGGGCGGGCACGATCCAACCGGCGGGACCGATCACCACGGCGGCGCAGGTCGGGTCCGGCGAGCATATCTATGCCGGACCGCGCGCCTATCCGGTGCAGCTGGACCTCACGGGCGGCATCCCGGCCGTGATCGAGGCGCAGGACCGTTTCACCGGCACCGTTGCGGCGAGCACGCCCGTGAATGACCCATTGGCGGAGCCGCCGGTTGCGCCGCCTCCGGGGAGCAGCGCGATCTTCGCCACTGTCGACATTCCCGAAAGCCGGGCTGGGGCGCTCCAGCTGGTGACGCCCGCACCGGGCACGCTCAATCGTTTGATTTACGCCGATGACGACGTCGCCGCAGACCGCGCGATCGGCATCGTCGATCTGTATTGGACCGGGCCGCAAAGCACGGCCCCGGCCAATACAGGCACCGCATATACCGCCGCTTTCCAGCGACGTTGATGACGAACTCCCGGGTTTTACGGGAGAAAGATTGATTTTCATGGGCGCGGAGCGCCTGCCTGTTGGAGGAAGACCATGCGCACATTGACGACCCCCGGCGTTTTCGTGGAAGAGATCGCCTCGTTTCCGCCCTCGGTGGCTCCTGTTGCAACCGCGGTGCCCGGATTCATCGGGCACACCCGGCAGGCGGTGGACCTGAATGGCGATGACCTTACCAACGTTCCCCGGCGCATAACCTCGCTGCTGGAATATGAGCGGATGTTCGGCCGGCCCGCGGCGGCGGCGGTGTCGGTGCAGGTCACCAAGCGGGTCAGCGCGGCGGGCGCGATCCTCGGCGTGAATGTCGGTTTCGCGACCCCGCCGCCGGCGCTGCCGCCCAACATGATGTATTACGCGATGCAGCACTATTTCGCGAATGGCGGCGGCCCCTGTTACGTGCTGTCCATCGCGGACGAGACAACGGCCCGGACCGAAGGGCGCTACACCACGGCGCTCACGACGCTGCAATCGGTGGACGAGGTCACGCTGATCCTGTTCCCGGACGCGATCTCGCTGGCCAACGCGACGCAGCATGGCAATATCATGGTCGCGGCGCTGCAATCCTGCGCCGCGACACAGGACCGGATCGCCGTGGCGGATGTGTTCGGCGCCGATGGAGCAGCACCCGATCCCTTCACCGTGGGGACGGCTTTCCGAACGAACGTGGGCTCCAATTCCGAGGACCTGCTGAAATATGGCTGCGCCTATTACCCCTACCTGCGGACCTCGCTGCCGCGGATCGTCGAGGACAGCACCATCACCATCGCGGGGGCATCGGAGCTGATAACCGTTGCCGATGACGGCACCGAAACGACGGCCGCGCTGTTCGATACCGATGCGGACACCGTGGGGGACGACACCACGCTGGACGCTGACGTCGTGCAGGGCACGGCAACGACCCCCGGCGACAAGGCGGTTCTGAACGCGGTGCGCGCCTTCCTGACCTCGGACTACGTCACCCTGCCGCCCTCGGCCGCGGTGGCCGGTGCCATCGCCCGGCAGGACCGGCTGAAGGGGGTGCATTATGCACCGGCAAATATCGGCCTCTTCAACACGCTCGGGCCGGTGGTGCCGATCACGAATGACCTGAACGGGCGGTTGAACGTGGATGCCACGGGCGGCAAATCGATCAACGTGATCCGCACTTTCACCGGCAAGGGGACGCTGATCTGGGGCGCGCGCACGCTTGCGGGCAATTCCAACGACAATCGCTATCTCAATGTGCGTCGGTTCCTGAACTTCGCCGAGGAAAGCATCGAGAAGGCCGTCGGCGCCTTCGTCTTCGCACCCAATGACGCCAATACATGGGTGCGGGTCCGCTCGATGATCGAGAATTTCCTGACCAACCAATGGGCGGCGGGCGCGCTTGTCGGGCCGAAGCCCGAGGACGCCTTCCAGGTGCAGGTGGGCCTGAACCAGACGATGACGTTCGATGACATCCTCAACGGGTTGATGATCGTCCGCGTCGGGCTCGCGATCAGCCGGCCGGCGGAGTTCATCGTTCTGCAATTCGAACAGATCCAGCAACAGGCGTGATAGGGCGGGACACAAGACATGGAAAACTATCCTCTTCCGAAATTCCACTTCCGGGTCGAATGGGGCGGTGCCCGCATCGGCTTCACCGAGGTCTCCGGTCTCGATGTGGAAACCGAGATCATCGAGTATCGCACCGGCGATCAGCCGGAATATTCCAAGATGAAGATCCCCGGCATGCAGAAATACTCCAACGTCACGTTGAAGCGCGGCGTGGTGCAGGCGGATAACGAGTATTTCAACTGGTGGAACACCGTGGCGCTCAACAAGGTCGAGCGGCGCGACATCACCATCAGCCTGCTCAACGAAGAGCACGCGCCGGTCATGGTCTGGAAGCTGAAGAACGCCTGGGCGTCCAAGATCCAGTCCACCGACCTGAAGGCGGATGGCAACGAGACGGCGATCGAAAGTGTCGAGATCGTCTATGATTCCATGAGTATCCAGAACGAGTAGGCGCGGGCAGGATGGTCGACGAGACGCTCCCCATAAACTACCCCTACCAGCCGCCTGTCGGGTTCCACTTCCGGGTGGAGTTTGACCTCGGCGATGCGGGCGAGCAGGACATTCGCTTCCGCGAAGTGTCGGGCCTGTCGATGGAGCTGGAGGAAGAGACCTTCAACGAGGGCGGTGAGAACCGTTTCACGCACAAATTCCCGGTGCGCGGCCGCTATCCCGACCTCGTGCTCAAACGCGGGCTGATCCGCGACAGCGCGGTGTCCAAATGGTTGCAGGATGCGCTGGTCAACCCGATCACCGTGCCGTTCGTGCTGCCGACAACTGTCTGGGTCACACTGCTCAACGACGCGCATGAACCGCTGGAGACCTACACGGTGGTCAATGCCTGGCCCAAGAAGTGGTCTGTCTCCGATTTCAACGCCGAAGCCAGCGAATACGTCACCGAGACGCTCGAGCTGGCCTATGCCTATTTCAGGGTGAACTGAGCATGCCGGTTTTCATCAACGAGATCGTGTTTCGCGGCCGCGTCGAGGAGGCGGAGAAGCCGAAACCCGAGGCAGAGCGCACGCGCACCGACTGGGTGCGCGACCGGGACCGGATCATCGCCGATGCGGTGGCCGAGGTGCTTCGCCAGCTTGACCGGCAGGGGAGCAGGTAGATGGACGGTGCGCTGCTGAAGCTGACAATCCTTCCCTTCCTGACCTCGCGCACCTTCGCGGGCGGCCCGCCCTCCGGCCCGCCTTTCGTGGCGCAGTTCAACCCGACGGAGCTGACCGACAGCTACGAGGTCAATTTCCAGAACGAGACCAAGCAGGGCGATAGCGGCGAGCCGGCCAAGCAATATTACATCAAGCCGCGCAATTTCACCTTCGAGCTGATGCTGGACGGCTCCGGCGTGACTTCGGCCACCGGCTTTCCGGAGAACCTGCCGTCCACGCCGGCCTCGGTCATCGGACAGATCGAGCTGTTCAAGCTGACCACGGGCTATAACGGCAAGATCCATCGCAACCCCTATCTGCTGCTTGTCTGGGGGCCGTTCTTCGTCACCTCGGTGCTGGAGAGCTATTCGATCAACTACAAGATCTTCAACTCCATCGGCCTGCCGGTGCGGGCGATCCTCTCGGCGACCTTCCGGGAGCATAAGGACGACGTGCTGGGCAACCTGCTGGACAATCGCAGCTCGCCCGATGTCGCGCATGCGCATCTGACAGGCGAGGGGGATACGCTGCCGAACGTGGTCAACGAGGTCTATCGCGATCCGGGGCGCTATATCGACGTGGCGCGGGCCAACGGGCTGAACACGGTGCGGGCGCTGGAAACGGGCAGCGAGATCGTGATGCCCCCGGTGAGGTCGGCCTGATGCTTCTCGATCTCACACAACAGGACAGCTCGACCCCGAGTTTCAGCATTCTCGTCGATGGGACGGATATCAGTGAAGACCTGTCATTGATCTCGCTGGAAATCTGCCGCGCGCTGGATCGGATCCCATACGCACAGCTGGTCCTGCGGGACGGCGACGCGGCCACCCAGACTTTCGAGCTAAGCGAAGGGCCGCTCCTGCCGCCCGGCGCGCCGATCGAGCTGCTCCTGGGGTACAATCAGGCGGATGAGACCGTCTTCAAGGGCACGATCACGCGGCAGCGGCTGGACGCGCCGCTGGGCGGGTCGACCCGGCTCCTCATCGAGGCCAAGCATGACGCCTTCAAGATGGCGCATGCCCGCAAGAGCCGGGTCTGGCAGGAGGTGACGGATGCGGATGCGCTCGCGGAGATTGCCGATGCGCATGGGCTGGGCTTCGATGGCCTGACGCCCGTGACCCGCCCGAGCCTCGTGCAGCACCAGGCGACGGATTGGGACTTCATGGTGATGCGCGCGCAGATGGTCGGGCAGGCGGTGCTGGCAGCTGATGACGGGTTGCAGCTCGTGGTGCCGGGGCCCGCGGCGCCCGAGGCGACGGTGGCCTATGGCGCGGATGTCTTTGCGCTGGAGATGGAGTTGGATGCCGAGCGCCAGCCTGCATCGGTGCAATCGGGCGCATGGACGGCAGCGGATGCGGCGGTGACCACGGCCGAGAGCGAGGGACCGCCCTTCGTCGGGCCGGGGAACACGGATTACGGCGCGTTGGGCGAGATCGGCGGAGACGATCCGCATGAGCGGACGAGCGGCGCGCGCGATCAGGCGGAACTGGATGACTGGGCCGGGGCCACGGGGGTGCGGCGGCGCTTGTCGGCGGTGCGGGGCGTGCTGGAGGTGCAGGGCAAGGCGACCTACCAGCCGGGCATGACGATCCAGCTGGAGGGCATGGGCGCGCGGTTCAACGGGCCGGCCTATGTGGCGGGTGTGCGCCATCAGTTCTCGCGCGGGGACTTTCGGACCTTCCTCCAGGTGGGGATCGAGCCCGAGTTTCATCGCGAGCGGGTCGATGTCGAGGCGCCGGCGGCGGCCGGGCTGCTGCCGGGCATCCGTGGCCTGCAGATCGGGACGGTGGATGCGCTGGAAGGCGATCCGGCGGGCGAGGAGCGCGTCGCCGTTCTGCTCGCGACGGACACGGAGACGGCCGAGACCGTCTGGGCGCGCCCGCTCTCGATCGGCGGCGGGGCGGAGCGCGGGCTGGTCCTGCTGCCGGAGATCGGCGACGAGGTGTTGCTGGGGTTCCTCGATGGCGATCCGCGCGATCCGATGCTGCTCGGAGGGCTGCACAGCTCTGCCAGCGCGAGCCCCTATCCGGGCGCCGATGACAACCACGTCAAGGGGCTGGCCTCGCGCGCCGGAATGAAGATCTCCTTCGACGACGATACCGTCGCCCTGACGCTCGAGACGCCCGGTGGACACAAGCTGGTGCTGGATGACGATGCCGGCAGCGTCCTGATCGAGGATTCGAATGGCAACACGGTCGAGCTGAGCTCCGACGGCGTCAGCGTCAGCGCGCAGGGGGATCTGACCCTGGGGGCGACAGGCGACATCAACCTCGAAGGCACGAATATCAGCATCGCGGCCAATGCCGAGGTGAAGGCCGAAGGCTCTGCGGGCGCCAAGCTCCTGAGCAGCGGACAGACCACCATCGAAGGCTCCTTGGTGACGATCAACTAGGAAGGGAAGGCTATGCCGCCTGCAGCACGCGTTGGAGACAATCATGTTTGCCCCCAGGTCACACCGGGCGGCACCCCGCATGTGGGCGGCCCGATCATCGGGCCCGGCGTTCCGACCGTCCAGATCGGCGGGCAACCGGCGTCAGTGGTGGGCGACAGCTGCACCTGCGCTGGTCCGCCCGACACGATCACCGCGGGGTCCGGGACGGTCAAGATCGGCGGTGCGGGCGCGGTGCGGCTGGGCGACAGCACCGCGCATGGCGGAACGGTCATCGGGACCGGGGCAACAGTGATGATCGGGGGTTGAGCGTATGGGTATCGAAGATCCGTTCATCGGTCAGGGCTGGTCCTTCCCGCCGCGTTTCGAGGCGGGCGAGGTCGAGGTCACGGGCGGTCAACACAGCATCACCGAAAGCCTGCGCGTGATCGTGGGCACAGGTTTGGGCGAGCGCCTCATGCGACCCGATTTCGGCTGCGCGATGGATGGCGAGGTCTTCGGGCTGATGAACACAAGCCGCATCACCTGGATCGAGAACGTGGTGCGTCAGGCAATCCTGCTGCATGAGCCGCGCATCGACGCGAAGGCTGTCAACGTCACCTCGGACGGGCCGGAAGGCCGGCTGATGGTCGAGGTGATCTATGAAGTGCGGGGCACGAACTCGCGCTTCAACGTGGTTTTCCCCTTCTACCTTGAGGCCGAGACATGAGCACATGTGACCGCAGGGGTGTGTTGAGCCGGTCGGGGACCGCGCAACCGGACCGGGATCCGGTCGAGCGGGATCCGGGGTATTTCCGGCTGGATGAGCGCGATGCGGGGGACCTGATCCTGTTCGGGCGGCGTTTCGCGCGGCATGTGAAATACTATGACCCACAGAACCGCTACACTGCATCCGATCCCGCCTTGCGCGACTGGCTCGCCTTCTTCGAGCGGGACATCTCGGCCATCCTGGCGAGCCTCGCGAAGCTCCCGGTCGTGCCCTTCCGCGCCGCCTTCTCGGATATCCGGACTTTCCTCGAGGAGGACCCGGCGCGGCCCGAAGCGGAGCTCTCCGCGCATCTCAACGCCATCTTCCACCTGCCGCTCACGCTCTATCGCGAGATGGCCGGGCGGATGGCCGTGGTGCCGGCCGAAGATCCGCTCTGGCCGGTCCTGAAACAGCTGAGCCTCTCGGATATCGCCGCGCCGCTGGCCGATTTGGCAGCGTATCATCAGGGCGCCGTCGCGCAGGGATTGTTCACGGCGGATGCGCTCGATCGGAGCGATTTCACGCTGACCGGGCAACCGGGGGTGGGGCCGCGCCTGACGGACCAGGTGGCAGGGTTGCTGCTGTCGGAGGAGGCTTTCGGCGCCATGGCCGTCCCCCAGCGGGCGCTGGCGCATTTCGCGCCGGATGGCTGGGCCGCCTATTACGCGGCTCAGGCGGCCAAAGAAGGCCCCTATGTCGATGCCACCGACAGCTATGGCAAGATTTTCGATGCGTTGAACCACAACCTTCTGGTCTCCACCATCGAGCGGGTGTTTCGCGCCATGGTGCGGGTGCAAGCGGAAGCCAGCGCGCGGCTGACCGAGAGCCTGGAGGCCTTCGCCGGGCACACGCCGCATTACGCGCTCTGGCTTGCCTTCCTGACGATGTTCGACCGCGCACAATCCGAGTTGAACGATTTCACCGGCCGGCATCTGGACTTCTATTACGAAGAAATCCTGCGGCTTGCGCGGCGCGGACCGGAGCCGGATCACGTCCACGTCACCTTCGAGCTTGCCAAGGGGCGCGAGGCGCATCTGTTGCCGGCAGGCACAGGGCTGCGCGCTGGCAAGGACGCGCTGGGCCGGGAGGTCAGCTATGTCACCGACGAGGACATCGTGGTGAACCGCGCCGAGGTCAGCGCGTTGCGCGGCGTGCGGATCGACCGCTGGATGCAGGGCGGCGCGGCGCATGAAACCCTGCGCGCGGCACCGGTCCTGGCCTCGTTGGACGGGCTGGGCGAAGAGGATTTGCCCGAAGAAGCACCGCATTTCGCGCCCTTCGGCTCGGAAATCGCACCTTTCGGGCGCATGGGCCTTGCGGTGTCGCATCGGCAGCTCTTCCTGCGCGAAGGGGAGCGCATCTTGGTCCTGACGGCGACGCTGACCAGCGCGCCGGGCGACGCGAGCGGGCTTGGCGGGATGATGGTGCGCCTGACCGCCGAGGAGGACTGGCTGGAGCTGCGCGCGGGCGACAGCCGGCTGGAGGTGGAACTCGACGGCGCGCGGATCACCGTCACCATCACGCTGGACGGGGCCGACCCGGCGATTGTTCCGCATGATCCCGAGTTGCATGAAGGCCCGTACCCGGCCGACCGTCCGGCGATGGAGCTGCTGTTTGATTTCGACGGCGCGACGGACGCGGCGG
This sequence comes from Tropicimonas sp. TH_r6, assembly GCF_033101155.1. NCBI lineage: Bacteria > Pseudomonadati > Pseudomonadota > Alphaproteobacteria > Rhodobacterales > Roseobacteraceae > Tropicimonas > Tropicimonas sp. TH_r6. The sequence continues at coordinate 98,915 of NZ_JAWMPX010000015.1, read as the reverse complement.
CCAAGAGCTTTGCCCGTCTGCGCGGCGCGAGCCTTGCCAATGTCGCGATCCGCTCGGAGGCCTCGAACCTGCGGCAGATGTCCATCCGGGCGGCGGATGGCGTCGCCGACCCCTCCGACAGTTTCATGCCCTTCGGCGTGACACCGCGGATCGGGGCGCGCTGGATCATCGGCTCCTCGGAGCTCTTCGCCAAGCCGCAGGCTGAGATGAAGATCCACGTCACCTGGGCCGAGGCCTACACCCAGGACGGGTTCCTGCGGAACTTGCCCGCGACGAGCTTCGGCATCGGCTTCGAATACCTCCGCGCCGGCAAGTGGCAGGCCTTCGAGAATTACTTCGTGCTGCTGCTTCTTGCTTTGATGGAGGAACTCGGGGAGGAGCAGCCAAGCGAGCTGGGCTTCGAGTCGAAGGACTCGGAGATCTTCGTCGAGACGCCGGGCTTTGCCGCGACCGATGCCGGGCTCGTGCTGGAGGAACCGGCCTACGGGGCGGGCAGTGTCACCGGTTTCATGCGGATCACGCTGGGCAATCACTTCGGCCATGGCGCCTATCTCGATCACAAGACCCAGATCCTGATCGAGAAGGCGAAGCCGACGGCGGACCAGACAGATCTGAAGGATACGACCCGCTACAACTACTCGTCGGATGGCCTCACCGATGATCCCTATGCGCCGGATGTCCTGCCCAAAGAACCTTATACGCCCGAAATCGAGGAGATCGCGCTCAGCTACAAGGCAAAGACGCAGGCGGTGGACGAGATCTGGCATGTCCACCCCTTCGGTGCCGCTGCACGGTCCGCGACCGGGCCGGTGCTGGACCCGACGCCCTTCGAAGGGGCGCTCTATGTCGGTCTCGATGCGCTCGATCCTCCTGAACGGGTGATGCTGCTGGTGCAGGTTGCAGACGGCACGGGCGACCCGCTCCTGGCCGTGCCCGACCTCGATATCAGTTATCTGGGCGCCAGCGATTGGGAACATTTCGTGGCACAGGGCATTGATGACCGCACGAAGGACTTCACGACCTCGGGCGTTCTCGGTCTTGCCGCCCCGCGCGAGGCGCGCCCCGGCGCCGGGTTCATGCCGGCAGGCAAGCACTGGCTGCGGATTGCCGCGCCCGAAAACGCGGGTGCGATAAACCGGGTGCTGACGATCGAGGCGCAGGCCATGCGGGCGACGTTTCAGGACGCGGGCAACGATCCCGCCTTCCTCGAAGTGCCGCTGGAGCCAGAAACGATCTCCAAGCTCAAGCTGCCGGACCGGGCGGTCAAGACCGTGACCCAACCCTTTGCCTCCTTCGGCGGCCGGGGGATGGAAGGCCGCACGGCCTATCACCGTCGCGCCTCGGAACGGTTGCGACATAAAGACCGTGCCGTAACGCTCTGGGATTACGAACATCTCGGGCTGGAGGCCTTCCCGTCGCTCTATCGTATCAAGGCGCTGAACACGACGGAGTTGAAGCGGGTCGGCGGCGTGGTCGTGGCCGATAACGAAGCCGCGCCGGGGGCAGTGACCGTAGTCGCTGTTCCTTACACGCAGGGCCGCAGCCAGCTTGACCCGCTCCGACCTTATACCGACCAGGCGACGCTGACCGCGCTCGATGCGCATCTGCGCCGCCGCCAGTCGCCCTTCATATGCTTCGAGGTCGCCAATCCGAAATTCGAGGAAATCCATGTGGATATGCAGGTGGCCTTCCTGCCGCATATCGCCGATCTCGATTTCTATCGCGACCTGGTGGAGGCTGCGCTGATCGAACACCTAACTCCGTGGCGGCAGGCGGGCGCACAGGGGGTCGAATTCGGCGGGCTGGTCTACAAGTCCACCATCATCGATTTCGTCGAGGAACTGCCCTACGTCGACTACCTTCAGGATGTGCGCATGTTCCACCGGCCGGACCCGAACCAGCCCGGCTGGACAAAGGTCGACGCTGAAATCGCACGGGCCTCGACGGCAAGGTCTGTTCTGGTCTCGGCCGGTGAACATTTGATCGGGGTGCTGTCATGACGTCCGAAGCCTTCATCCCGCGTGTGCAGGTCCTGCCCGGGGCGCAAAACTATGCGGATCTGCGCGCGCTTGGCCTGCGCCGGATACAGGAGCTCTCCGGCGAGATCTGGACCAATCACAACACGCCCGATCCCGGCATCACGATCATGGAAGCGCTGGCCTACGCGATCACCGACCTGGCCTATCGCACCTCCTTCCCGATGCGGGACCTGATGACGGGGCCGGACGGGCGGATCGGTACAGCCGAGGAGACCGGCCTGTTCCCGGCCGAGGAGGTGTTGACCACCACGCCGGTGACCATCGATGACCACCGGCGGCTCCTGCTGCGGATCGAGGGCGTCAAGAACGCCTGGCTCGACCCCATGACAGACCCCGAGCGCGCCAATTTCCGCAGCAGCGAGACGCCGATTCATGCCGACTGCCTCGCCGATGCGCTGTCTCATGAGGCGCTCAATGCCGATGGTGGCGCGAACCATCCCGTGCAGCTCAGCGGTCTCTACGACGTTCTGGTCGAGCTGGAGCTTGACGATACGCTGGGCGCGCTGAGTGAAACCGCGCTGGTCACGACCCTGCGGCAGGGACCGCTCAAGGGGGTGGTGATCTCGATCGACCACGCGACGCCCTTTGGCCCGCCGCAAACCGCGCCGCGCATCGACGGGCCGATCACTCCCACGAGTGTCGAGGCGAGCAACATGACCGCCGTTGGCAACGGTGTCGAATTCGGCGCCGACCTGCGGGCGCTGGACGGGGCGGTGGAAATTGGCGCCGTTGCCGGTCTGGCCATCACTGTTCTGGAGGATCGCCCGCGCCGCGCGCCCGCACCGATCCCGGTCACGCTCGCGGACCTTCGCGCGGCGCTTGAGCTGCCCGGCCCGGACGGCCCGGCGGCCATGTTCCTGCGCAAGCGCGAAGCTCGTCGGCGGGCGATGGTGGCCGTTGAGCGGGTGCTGCACGCCCATCGCCCGCTCTGCGAGGACTACCTGTCCATCGACACGGTGGCCCCGTTCCGCGTGGGCGTTTGCGCCGATATCGACCTGCTCGCCGAGGCCGATCTCGAGGCGGTCGAAGCGACGATCCTGCATGCGATTGCGCAATACCTGAACCCGGCACCGGTCTTCGAGACGCTCGACGTGCTGCTGGCGCGCAACGTCCCGGCGGACGAGATCTTCAACGGTCCCTTTGTCGATTTCGGTTTCGAGGTCGAGGCGCGCGAGGTCTTCACCAAGCCCGGCTTCCTGACAGAGGCGGCGCTGGCGAATTGCGCGCTCCGGAAACGGGTACATGCGTCCGACCTGATCAATATCATCGTCGATCTCGACGGTGTGCGCGGGGTGCGCAACCTCACATTGCGCGGCTATGACGGGCAGGGCGTGCCCATCGGCGAGAGCGAAGCATGGACGCTGGACGTGCCGCCCGGGCACCAGCCCGTGCTGTTCGCCTCCGGGACCAAGCTGCTTCTGTTCAAGAACGAGCTGCCCTATCGCGCGCAGCCGGCCGAAACACAGCAGACGCTGGCGCATTTGCAGGCGCTGGCCCGCTCCGCGCTCTATGTCCCGCCCGATCAGGTCCTGCCGGCGGTGACGGGGCAGTGGCGCGAGCTTGACGCGATCTATTCGGTACAGAACGACCTGCCGCCGATCTACGGCACGAGCGCGGTGGGGCTCGACCCCGATGCGCCCGCCGGGCGGGTTGCACAGGCGCGGCAGCTCAAGGGCTACATGACTTTCTTCGATCAGGCGCTCGCCGATTTTCTCGGTCAACTGACCGCGGCTCGGAAGATGCTCTCGCCGAAGGAGATCGACCGGATGTGGCACAGCCCCTATCTCGACGGGCTGCCGGGGCTGCGGCGGGACTTTCCGGAGGAGTTCTACGTGGACCCGCCGGTGCTCGCCGATGACACCACCCGCACGCGGCTGAACGAGACCGAGGACCAGTTCCTCGACCGTCGCGCCCGCGCGCTCGACCACCTGATCGCGCGGTTCGCCGAGCGTTTCGCGGATTACGCCCTGATGTCCTTCCGCCTGAGCGGCGCCCGGTTGAAGACGGCGCGGGAGTTGCTGACCGACCGGGCCGATTTTCTCGCCGATTACCCCAGGACGAGCCGGGAACGCGGCAAGGGCTACAATCAACGGCCCGAGGACCTGAGCGAGCTCTGGGACAGCGACACCGTGGCTGGGCTGGTGCGGCGGGCAACGCGGCTTCTGGGCATCGATCCGGCGTCCGGGCCGATGGCGCGCGACCTGCATTGCGCGGCACTGGCCGACCAGCTCTTCGCCGCGCGCGCGCTGGCTGGGCAGTTCGTGGCGGTGATCCGGGGGCCGGGCAGCCAGCGGCTTCTGACCTCGGAGGAAACCTTCGTCGATTCCGCTTCGGCGCTGGCGGCGGCACGGGCCTTCGCCTTCGCGCTCACCAGGGCCGAGACCTACGAGGTCGATGCAAGTGCCGGCGTTGGTGCCGTGCGGCTGCGGCTGGTGACAGACGGCGTAACGCTCACCGCCCGGCGACAGTTCGACACCGAACAGGACGCCGTGGCTGCCGCGCGTGCGATTATCGACCGGCATAACGAAGTGCTCGCCTCTGATCTCTGCGACAGCGAGGGCATGCACCTGATCGAGCATCTCCTGCTGCGGCCGCGACGCCCCGGCGACGGGCTGTTCGAGGTCTGCCTCGGCGATGAATGCGATTTCTGCGGCGAGGAGGATCCCTATTCCTTCCGCATCTCGGTCATTCTTCCCTTTTGGCCCGAACGCTTCGCCAATCTCGATTTCCGCCGTTATGCCGAACGGCTGATCCGCGAGGAATGTCCGGCCCATATCCACCCCAGAATCTGCTGGATCGACAATGCGCAGATGGCGGAACTGGATGCCACGCATCGCGCCTGGCGCGTCGCCCGCGCGGCCGACCCCGTCGATTCCGGTGATCTTGGGGCCGCCTCGGACGCGCTGATCGCCCTCATGGATCGGCTGCGGACGATCTACCCGCCCGCCACGCTGCATGACTGCGATGAAGCCGGCGATGATGACAACCTCGTGCGTCTCGGCAGCACGAATCTCGGTCTTTTCTGAAGGAGACATGCCATGACTGTTCAAACCTTCTATCCGATCTTCGAGCACGGTCAGGTGCTGACCTCCAGCCAGCTGAACGACATGGTGGACTATCTGGAACAGCAGGACCGGCTGTCCCGGCGGATGCTGAGCGGGGTCGGGATCGTCTGTGGCTTCGAGCTGGATCGGACGGGACGGCAGGTGGAGATCTCCGGCGGGGTGGCTGTCACCTCCGAAGGCTTCCTCATCACCTCCGGGGCGCAGAGCTATGACCGGGTGCGGCCTTATATCGTTCCGGTGCCGACGGCCGAGGAAGCCACGCCGGCCGAGATCGCCGAGGCACAATATCCCTTCCTGTTCGATGGGGCGGGCAACCAGATCCCGGTGCTTGAACTGATCGACACGGATTTCGTCGCCGCGCCGGGCGAGGACGACCCGCGCGTGATCACCGAACCGGATCTCGGCGAGGCGGTCGTGATGCTGTTTCTCGAAGCGGAGCGGGCGGCGCTGAAGAGCTGTGACGTGAATGATTGCTCCGACAAGGGCGCCGAGCGGCGCTTTGCCTTGCGGCGCCTGCTGCTCACGCGCGCGCAGGCGGAAACCATCCTGGCGCGGGAGGCCGGGATCGCTGCCCGTCCCGTCGATCTCGGGCGACACCCGAGGCTCGAGCTGCCTTACATGCGCGTGGAGAAACTGGCCCTAGCTCGAGAAGGTGTCGACAATTTCGGGGCCCTGGTGCAGCGCATCCTCGTGATCGCCCAGCGGCTGAGCGGGGAATTGCCGGGGGCTTTGCGCGATGCCTATGCCGCCTATGACTACCTGCTGCGCGACCTCTTCGAAGACGGCGCAAACCCCTTCCCGGACAGCTATTTCAGCAATGTCTGGGGGCAGCTCGCGAACAATATCTTCCTTGTGCAGTATTTCTACGACTACATGCGCGACGCCTCGATGGCCTATAACGAGTTCACGCAGGCGGCGATGCGCTTCGAGGCGGAGTGCCAGCCCGACATGGAGCGATTCCCGCGCCATGTGCTGCTGGGCGATCTCCGCGACGCGCCGGACGCCTTTGCCACCAGCTTTGCCACCGCCGCGGATGTGGCCGCCTTCAGCCCGCAAAGCGCCAACAGCGGGGCAGGACTTTCGATCCGGCCACCCTTGCGACGGACGCATTTCATCCCGTCGCCCGCTCATGACGGCACCGGGTTGGCGGATCTGCGGGCGCTCTTCCTGCGGATGCACCTGCTTGCCTATAACTTCAACCTGCAGGGCCGCCTGACCGCGCCGATCCGCATCACGCCGGACCGCCATGCCAGGGCGCCGCTCTCCGAACGCGCCATCCCTTATCACTATGACTTCAGCACGTCGTCGGACCTGTTCCGAAACTGGTCGCCACGTAAGACCCGCGAGAACCTGCTGAACACGGTCCATTCCTACGAGTTCAACCCGCCAACCGCGTCGCACCCGCTGTTCTTCCGCATCGACGATCAGGAGTTCTACCGGATCGAGGGGGTCGTGGGCAAACCGCTGGGCACGGCCATGGCCGAACTGATCGCGTGGAAGCGGGAGCTGGCGCTGAGCTTCGGGATCGAGCCGGTCTATATGCGGCTCTCCACCGGGGCGGAGGACGATGTCGGCCGGGAGATCGATATCGAAGCGCTGGCGGTCCTCGCGCAGGTGCTGCGCAAGCTGCTGCTCTGCCGGATGTCGGATTTCGACGCGCTCCTGCTCACGCTTCTCAAGACGCTCTTCGCGCTCCTCGTGTTCATCGTGCGCGCGATCGGGCAGGCAATCGCGCGGTTGCAGGCCGAGATCGATGCCGCGGGAGACGACACGCCCGCCACCCCCGGCAGTGCGGTCATTGGCAATATCGCCGCCAGCGACCTTGTGCTCCTGAATCGGGGCGAGGTGAATGTTGCCAGCGTTGCTCTCAACGAGATCGCGGCGCGACGCTTCCTCGTCGATCTGCCGCCGCAGGACCAGGAAAAACTCAAGCAGGACGCGGTCCTTATACAGACCCAACTCAAGGGCCAGGGATTCGCGCGGGGAGCGGCGATCTCGCTTGCCGTGCCCGAGGCGCAGGCAGGCAGCATCGCCAATGTCTACAGCGCTGTCAGGGACGACGCGGCCGGTGGCAACCTCTTTGACCGAACGCAGACCTTCGTCACCCGTGCCGGCGGCGGCGAGGCGGAAACGCAGGTGGTCTATGCGCAGGTGGCGATGCTCGATCAGGGCGACCAGCTGATGCAGGTGCTGAACGTGGACCGGCTCGCGGATTTCGACACGGGTGCGTTCGATCAGGCCTATCGCGGCTTTGCCGGGGCCTATCGCAACTACGCCCAGATTGTCGGTGCTATGCCGGAGAAGGCGGGCACCACGCCCGAGGCGACCTTGCAGGTCAGCTCGGCGGCCAATGCCGTGGCCTCCGACAGTACGGCCTTTGCTGTGTCCAACCTGCAGGACGAGATAGGGCGGGTCGTGGCCGGTGTTCTGAGCGGGCTGACGCTCGACGGGTTCGCGAAGCGTCATCCGGGGCTGGAACACAGCGCCGGTGTGCCGAAGGGCGGCACGTTCGTGCTTGCCTATGTGGGACGAGCCGAGTTGGAGCGGCATCTTGCGGCCATCGCCGGCAAGTTCAGCGCACGCAGCGACGCTGTTGCCGGTATCCTCGGGCGCGGCGTGGCAGTGAATTTGGGCAACAGTCTGACCGAGCTGCGCAAGACCCTTGCCGGGCGGACCGAGGAGCAGTTCGACAATTACGTCGTGATGGCCGATTTCTGCCTGCCTTACAAATGCTGCGACAGCGACTGCTCGGACGTAGAGCTTTCGGACATGATCCTTGCCGACCCGTTCGGTCGCGCGGTGGCGCCCGCGCCGATGGCCGTCCCGCCAGTTCGGCCGTCGACAGGCAGCGACCCGATCCGACCGCCGTTCGATGGCGGAGGGTTCGAACTGCCGCCGCCAGTGGTCTTCGTCGCCCCGCCCCGGCTCGACCGCGTCGTGGTCGCGGATCTCAATCGGTTCGAGAGACCGCCCGGCGTGACGGAGCTGCTGGCGGACCGTTTCCGGCGCGTGGACCCCGTCCCGACCGATGATCCTGCGCCAACGGACGATCCCGCGCCTGATCCGGTCGTGAACCGGCCAACGCGCCCGACGACGCGGGAGAGTGCGCTGCTCTCCGGCCAGGTCGTGACGGGGACCGGGCGCCTCCCGCGGCCCGTGCCGAACGCTCAGATCGTGGCCGAGCCCGAGGGGGGCAGAGAGGTCGTCGCGACCGCCGATGCGCGCGGCAATTTCAGGATCGAGGTTCCGGCCGGGAGCCTCGCCATTCGCGCCGTGCTGCGCGGTTTCACGGGCCGCCGGCAGACCCTGGTGCTGGAACCGGGCGAGGCGCGGGAGCTGACCCTGCGCCTCACGGCACGGAGCTAGGGCGGGGTCGTGGCGCAGGCACATCATATCGGCCGTATGCGGTTCGAGATGTCTGCCGCGCGCGAAGGTGATCTTCTTGGCCTCCGTCAGAAGCTGGAGGCTGCCGCCCGGCACCGTCTGCAAGAGGCGCTGGCGCGGCGGCTGGACCAGATGGCCGGATCGGGCGAGGTGCTGCATTTCGACAGGCTCGAGGTCGATCTCGGCACCCTGCCGCCCGGTGCGGAACCGGATGTCGATGCTCTTGCCGAGGCCGTCGCCGACGCGATCATCCGCGCCGCGGGAGGACGCATCGAGACAATGGACGCCGCGGGCGATCCGGATCTGGAGGCGGCTGCCGCCAAGCCGGTTCGGCAAACGATCGGGCAGGCGCGGCTTCGGGCTTTCCTGACCTATCTCGCGCAGGGCGTCCTGCCTGCTTTCGTTCCGGAGCGCGCGCTTGACGCGCTTGTTGCCGCTCTCTTCGAAGCACCGGACGGTCCTCTTGCAATGGCGATCCTGCAAGCGGTGCACCGCCATCCGTCCGCCGCGCGGCGTGTTCTGAAGGGGATATCAGCCGCGCACCTCCTGACGCTTCTGGCTCTCGCGGAAACCGATGCTCCGCAGGAGCTTGCGGAGAGACTCCGGGAGACCTCCTCGCAGATCCGGGCTGGCCTCGCGGCGGACGGGTCTTCGCCCCAACGACTTGCCACGCTCCTGACCGAATTCGCCTCCACACTGGTCGTTGGCGTCGCTCTGCCGGATCATGCCAACAGGCTTGGCAATCCGCAGAGCGCGTCGACGCCGCCTGACGCGGTCCGCGCGCATCCGGGCCCCGAAGCCCCGGAAGACGAGACCGCGCAGGTCCCGGCCGATCTTCCGGTGCCCGTCGCCGATGCGGGACTGGTTCTGCTGTGGCCCTTCCTGCCGCATCTCCTTGAGAACCTCGCGTTGGATATCAGCGACGAAGGCGCTCCGCGTGCCGCGCAGGTGCTGCATTTCCTGGCGCGGGGACGGAGCGTCGCACAGGAGCCTGACCTGCTGATCGCCCGTATCCTGCTGAACATTCCCGGTCATGTCCCCTTGCTTGAGGACAGCGAGTTGCCTCCCGACATGCAGGAAGAATGCGGCAAGCTCCTGCAAGCCGTGATCGGGCATTGGAACAAGCTGGGCCGGACCTCTCCGGACGCGCTGCGCGAGACCTTCCTTCAGCGCCCCGGTCTGTATGATGCGACAGCCGCGCAGATCTCTGTCGAAACCCGCGGAACGGACGCGCTTCTGGCGTCGATCCCGTGGTCGCTGGGGAGTGTCATGCTGCCCTGGCTGGATCGGCCCATCAAGGTTGCCTGGGCATGAAACAGGCGGCGGCGAAACAGGGCATGCCAGCGGAACGGGGCAGGGGGAAAGCACCGGAGCCCTTCTTCACGCCACTTCAGACCAAGCTCAATGTGTCCCGTCCCGGCGAGAAGCTGGAGCAGGAGGCCGATCACGCGGCGGATGCGGTCGTCCATGGTCGCGGACCGATGGCCGGTGGCGTGCGGATTTCCGAACAGGTGAGCCCGATCGCGCAACGCAGCGAGGAGGAAGCGCAGGCCGCGTGCGAAAGCCGCGAGAGCGACCCGCTCTGGCACCAGCATGAGCCGGCCTCTGACATGCGCCCCGGCGATGTCGCGGATGAGCCGTTGCAGATGATGGCGGAGCCGGAGGCGCAAAAGCAGGAGGAGGGCGAAGAAGAAGAGCTGCAGGCGCGGGAAGAGGATGCGCAGGCCGTGTCCGAACAGGAGGAGGCGGTTCAGGCCCAGGAGGAAGAGGAAGCCGTACAGTCCCGCGAAGAGGAAACACAGCGTCAGCCCGAGGAGGAAGAAGAACCCGTCCAGGCGGCATCCGAGGCGGATGCGCAGCTGGAAGCCGAGGAGAAAGAGGACCTGCAGGCCCGGGACGAGGAGGCGCAACGACAGTCCGAGGAAGAAGAGGAACCGGTTCAGGCCAGGGACGAGGCGCAGCGTCAGCCGGAGACCGAGGAAGAGGAGCCGGTGCAGATGCGCGCGGCCAGACCGGCCCTGTCGCCGCGCGCGCTTCGGCTCAACCGCGTCGAGACCCAGCTGCGTGCCTCGCGCGGACGCGGCAACCCGCTGCCCGAGGGTGTGCGTCGGAAGATGGAGCAGGGGCTGGGGGCCGATTTCTCCGGTGTGCGCATCCATACCGATCATCCGGCCTTCCTGATGACGCGGCTGTTGAACGCAAAAGCCTTCACGTCCGGGCGCGACATCTATTTCTCCCCGCATCGCTTCTCGCCGGGATCGCAGGACGGGGACCACCTGCTGGCGCATGAGCTGGCCCACACATTGCACCAAGCGGCTGTGCCCGTGCGTGAGGATACCGTGGCGCAGCGCGTATTCGAGGAGAACCAGCAGCAGGTGCGGCCCGAAACGCTTGAGGCGCTGCGGATCGCCTATAGCTACGAGGGCAAGATCAACTCCAACTTCACCGACGAGACGGGCGAACGGATCGGGTGGGAGCAGCTGAAGGAGGTCTTTCATGGCGCCTTCGACCGGGACCTCTTCCCGGATGCGCTGATGAAACGTCCGCTCGCTCATCCGCAAGACCTGCCGCATTGGTGCGGGATCTTCGCATGGTCGGCGTTGCGGCGTGCTGGCGTGCCGCTGCCACCCTGGTCGCTGGGCATGCCGATGCTCAAGCATACGCAGCTGCGCCCAGCCGGCGAGCTGCCGCAGGTGGGGGATATCGCCTATCGCGACAAGCTGCCCTGGATGCCTGAAGGCTCAAAGCTGACGCATCACCAGGCACTGGTCTCGGCGGTTGAATCGCACGAGACCGCCAAGGCCGCGGATTTCAGCAAGATCAAGGTCACGACCATCGACGGCAACACGGCCGGCAGCAACAACATGGGCGGGCAGGTGCAGGAGACGACCCAGCCCATCGGCTACTGGAAGCATTTCTTCGATCCGGTGGGCAAGGTGGACATGCCGTCCGTGCCGCTTGTGACCATTGACCGCTCCGCTCCTGATCTGGGCGCGAGCGAGGCGGCCAAGGAGGACAGCCTTCAGGAGGATGCTCCGGCCACCGATGTTGCCGGGCTGGAACAGGAGGTTTCCGCGAGTGAGGAAGCCATGGCCGGGCCCGAGGCCGAGGTTGCGGTCGATCTTGATCTTCCGCCGGTCGTGGAGGCGCAGGCGGAGCCGGCGGCCAAGGTCGAGAAGGTGGCACTGGTAGGCAAGTCCGACGAAGCCACGGCCAGCTACACCCGGGCCAGCCCGTCCTCGATGGCGATCACCGCGCCCGATCTCGGCGCGACGCTCGATCGCAAGACGCAGGTGGAAAAGAAGCAGGTCGCGGAGGAAACTCCGAAGCTCAAGGCCGAGACCGGCGGCGCTGTGGATCCGGCCATCACCGCGCCCGACCAGATCCCGGTGCCAGAGGATGTGACGCTCAAGGATGAGGGGCAGGGCGCGGAGGTCGGCGATCTGGAGCCGGGGCCGCACACGGACAAGGGGGAGGCTCCGAGCACCGCAAACACGACGTTCGGCCGACAGATGAAGCAGAATGAGAGCTCCGGCGGTTTCCTCGACTGGTTGCGCAAGAGCTTTGCCTCCTTCCTGTCGGCGATCCGGGTCCGCGATGACGGGGTCACCACGACCGCCGGGCCGAGACAACGCGTGGCGCTGACCGGGGACGCGGATACCGGCCGCATGGGGCGCCAGCGCGAGGAAGGCACCGCGAAGCTGCGGCAAGAGCGTGACGCCAAGGCCGCCAGTTTCAAGGCCCATCCGGGGCAATCGAACATCCAGCCACGCAAGGTCGATCAGGACTTCAAGTCCGAACAGGCGCCGCAGACCTCCGAACCGGTCAAGGACATGGAGGTGGGGACGGACACCGACGATTACGCGAAAGCCCAGTGGCCCGCCGATTTCCGCGGCGCGGCGGATGCGAAGATGGCCAAGAAGCTCGATGGGAGCATGTCGAAAGCGCGCGGCGATGTGGAGACGGCCGGGAGTGCCCGCGACGCGGAGAAGGACGCGGCCATTGCCGATGCCGAGGCAAGGACCGCAGCGGCCAACACGTCGGCTGATGGCAAGCAACGCGAGGCCGTCGTGGCCGGGCGCTCCGATGCCGCGCGCCAGCAGGGTGAGGCGGTTCAGGGCGCCTATGACGGCGTGGCCGAGTTTTCGAAGGATGCGGCGGGCGAGCAGACCACCAAGGGCAAGGCCATCGCCGCCGACGTCAAGGACAGCGAGGGAAAGGCCGACAAGGATCTCGCTGATGGGGAGAAGAAGGCCGACGGGTTGAAGACCACGGCCGAGAGCGATGCCAAAACGGAAAAGGCCGAGATCAAGAAGAAGGAGAGTGACGACAGCTGGTGGGGCAAGCTTACAAAAGCCATCGTCAACAAGATCACCTCGGCGATCGATTCCATCTTCACCGCGATGCGCGCGGCGGTGAAGAAGGCGCTCGACGCTGCGAAGAAATGGGCGGTGGAGAAGATCAACGCCGCCCGAAACCGGGCGATCAAGGCGCTGAACGGCTTCCGCGACTGGGCCAAGGACAAGGTGAATACATACGTCAAGGATCGCTATCCCGGCCTCGCCAAGGCGCTCAATGACGGGATCGACAAGACGGTCGACGTGGCGGTTGCCGGGGTGAATGCCGCCGCCGACGGGGCGATTGCAACGGTCGAGAAACTGGCCGATGCGCTGGCCGGCGCGCTCGACAAGCTGCTGGAGAAGTTCCAGGCGGCGCTGAAGGCCGTCGTGAAGGTCATCGGCGCGGCCTTGCGCGGGGATTTCGTCGGTGCGCTCAAGATCGCCTTCGAGGCGGCCTGCGAACTGGCCGGGGTGAACCCCAAGCCGATCCTCGATTTCCTTGAGCGGGCAGGGCAGAAGATCCTGTCGATCCTGAAATCTCCCGGGCCCTTCATCAACAACCTGTTCCGCGCCGTTGGCATGGGGCTGCGCAATTTCGCCGATAATTTCGTGCAGCATTTCAAGACAGGCGTGATTTCCTGGCTGACCGGCACGCTCTCGGCCGTGCCGATCACCCTGCCGACCAAATGGGACATCAAGGGGTTTTTCAGCCTGATGGCGCAGATCCTCGGGCTCACCTACGAGAACATCAAGGCGCGCATCATCCTGAAATTCCCGAAAGCGGCCGGCATCTTCGCCAAGATCGAGGCCGGATGGAAATTCGTGAAGATGCTGCTCGACAAGGATTACGCCGGGCTCTGGGAGGAAGTGAAGGCGAAGCTCGCCTCGCTCAGGGACACGATCCTCGGCGCGATCCGCAACTGGACCCTGCTCAATGTCATCAAGCAGGGGATCATGTGGCTCCTGTCGATGCTCAACCCGGCCTCGGCCATCGTTCGGTTGCTGAAGATGCTGGCGGATCTGGTCTTCTGGCTGATCGACAATATCCGGCGCATCAAGGATTTCGTGCTCAGCGTCTATGGCGCGATCTCGAATATCGCGGCGGGGATCCTCAAACCCGCCGCCAAGGCGGTCGAGAACGCTCTGGCGCGGGCGCTTCCCATCGTGCTGTCTTTCATCGCCTCGGCGCTGGGGCTGGGCGACATCGCAGGCGCCATCCAGGGGGTTATCACGAAGATCCAGGCCCCGGTGAACAAGGCCATCGACGCGCTGATCGACAGGGTCGTGGCCTTCGCGCGAAAACTGATCGCAAAGATTGTTGGCGGGGCAAAGAAAGCGGGCAAGAAGGCCAAGGACGCGGCGATGAAGCTGATCCGCTGGTGGACGGAAAAACGGCCCTTCCGCTCCAAGGATGGCGGCGATCACAAGATTTACTACAAGGGCGAGGGCACCCGCGCGGATCTCTGGATCGCCTCGACACCGAGCGCCTTCCAGACGTTCATCGCAGCGCAGATGAAGTCCGACGATAAAGCGCAGGCCAAGCTCGCCAAAGAGGCCAACCGCATCTACGTCAAGCAGGTGCTGAAATCCGAAGAGCGGATGGACAAACTGCAGGCCGAGCGCAAGGCCATCGGGTCGGCGAACAAGGATGCCTATCGCAAGAAACAGGGCGAGCTGCAGACCGAGATCCGCAACTTTCGCACCCAGCTTCTGGCGCTGTCCGGCGTGTTGAAGCAGATGAATATCGATGATGTGGCCGCCGCGCGCACGAAGGTCACCTATACGGATGCCGGCCACAAACAGGTCACGGCCCTGCCGCTCACCTTCATTCCGGGCGACGAGAAGGGCAGCAGCCCGTCAGAGGACCCGCCGGGCTACGACTACGCCCGCCGGATCAACACGGCCGAAGGCAAGACGGTCTGGATTCGCGGCCACCTGCTCAATGACAATGTGCACGGGCCGGGCAAGGCGCGGAACATGGTGCCGATCCCGCAATCCACCAACCGGCTGATGGAAAGCAAGGCCGAAAGCGATCTGAAGCGCCGCGTGCATTCGCAGAAGGAACAACTGTATTTCCGCGCCACGGCCACCTTCTGGCCGTCGACAAAAGAGGAAACCCGGGGCTTCCCGAAAAAGCTCGTCCTTGTCTGGCACAAGGCGGAGAAGAAGGACGGCACGTGGAAGAAGGGCCCTCATATCAGCAAGGCGCTGTTCGACTCGCCCAAGCCCCCCGACAATGTGAATGCCAGCATTCCCGGTATCACCTCGGGCAGCAGCAGCCAGCTGGTCTCGGCGATCAACACCCAATCGGCCGGCCTGCCGGTCACCACCCATTTCGTGGGGATCCTGAAAGAGCAGGCAAGCTACGCCGATGCCGCCGCCATCCGCACCAAACTGACCACGACCGAAACGAGCTACACCGCGCTCAACCCGTCCCAGAAAGAGAACCGCGGCAAGCAGATCTACCGCACCATCGCCGCCGTGAATGCCAAAAAGATAAACCTGAGCTGACCCATGACCCTGCAAGACAGACCCGTGCCCCTCTCGAATGCCGACAATCTCGACGCGGCCTTCGACGTTCTTTCGCGGCTGATCCGGTCGCGCCTCAATGACGAGGAAATCGCGCCGGAAGGCAGCGTCACGTTGAGCTATTTCGATGACGGCTCGTCGCTGGGGAATTTCATCCGCGATCACCAGCCGCAATTCGTGGAATATGTGATCGTGATGCTGGCGCTCCTGCCGCATGTGCGTCCGACGCTGCTGGATTCGATCCTGCGGCCGATGCTGGACGCACCGGCGCAGATGCCCGAACTGGGCGGTGTGCGCGACCCCGACAGCCGCACCTTCATGCCCACCGGCCAGACGGCGGCCTTTCTGCTGGCCGGGCACGACATGGACGGGCGCTTTGCCGTGCACCGCGTCTTCTCGCCCAGTCACTGGTTTGCGCAGAAGGGAATCCTGCAGCTGGAGCCTGCGAAACCGGGGGCGCCGCTCCTGTCGGGCCAGATCTCCATGTCGCCGGAATGGATCTACCAGCTGACCCTGGGCGAGTTGCAGCCGCCGGCATTCTCCGCCGAATTTCCCGCGCATCGCCTCTCGACGCAGCTGGAATGGAACGACCTGATCCTGCAACCTGCCACCACCGAAGCGCTCGGGCACATCCGGGCGTGGATCCTGCATGCGGCGGAGCTGCGCGAGAGCTGGTTCGACGCGGGCCGTTTTGCGCCGGGTTATCGGGCGCTGTTCTTCGGGCCGTCGGGCACGGGCAAGACGCTCGCGGCGACGCTGCTGGGGAAATTCACCAAACGCGCGGTCTATCGCATCGACCTTTCGGCCATCGTCTCGAAATATATTGGCGAGACGGAGAAGAACCTCGCCAAGGTGTTCGAGATCGCCGAGAGCCGTGACTGGATCCTGTTCTTCGACGAGGCGGATGCGCTGTTCGGAAAGCGAACGAACGTCAAAGACAGCCACGACCGCTATGCCAACCAGGAAGTCAGCTACCTGTTGCAGCGGATCGAGAATTGCGACGCGCTCTGCATCCTCGCCACCAACCTGCGGAGCAATATCGACGACGCCTTTCTGCGCCGCTTCAACTCTATCGTGCAGTTCACGGAGCCCGGCCCGGAAGAGCGCATGCGCATATGGCGCCGTGCGGCGCGGCCGCAGCTTTTGCCTGACGCGGTGATCGGGAAATTGCGCGACTACGAGCTGACGGGCGGGGCGATCGTGAATGTGGTGCAATTCGCCGCGATCCAGGCCATTGCCGCCGGTCGCGATCACATCTCGCTTGAGGATGCCGAGCTTGGCATCCAGCGCGAGGTCGAGAAAGAAGGGAAGGTATTTCGCCGGCTCAATTCCTGACGGTTTAGTCAGGCGACCCGGAGCCGCGCACAGACGTTGTCGCCCAGAGTGCCGCGCCGACGACAAGACATGCGCCGACTGCGAAGGTCGGGCTCGGGCGTTCGCCAAAGAAGACGAAGCCGGTGCTGACCGAGAAGACGAGGCTGAGATAGCTCAGCACCGACAGGAACCCCGCCGCGCCAAAGAAATGCGCCCGCAGATAGCAGAGCTGCGCGGTCTGCGCGAAACAGCCGATCAAGATCAGGGGAACGAGGTGGCCGGGCTGGATTGGAGTCCAGGTGAGCGCCGTGAACGGGGCCGAGAACACCGCCAGGCCTGCGGTGTAGAACAGCATCATGACGATCACGGGCGCATGGCGCAGCCGCCGCGTGGCGATCACAGCGGCGGATCCGGACAGCACCACGATCCCCATCGCGGCCAGCCCCCAATTCCATGGCAGTTCGCTCGGGTTCACGGCGAACAGGATACCGAGGAACGCAACGCCGGCGGCGATCCAGCGGCGGCGGCCGATCACCTCGCGGAGCAGGATTGCGGCCAGCACCATGGTGACCAACGGGCGGGTGAAGCCGATTGCGGTGACCGTCGCCAGTGGCACCCGCGGGATCGCGAAGAAGCTGGCGGTCAGTGTGACGACGGCAAAGCCGACCCGCAGCAAATGCAGGTGCAGGTCTGCAACATGTCGAAACGCCTCTCGCCGGTGCCACGCCACCGGCAGGACCAGGATCAATCCAACCAGCGCGCGCAGAAAGACGATCTGGGTCGCCGGATAGTCCGCTCCAAGCCATTTCACGATCGTCAGCGCCCAGATGTTCAACATCAGATCCGCCAACAGCCACGCCCCGCCGCGAAGATTGTCGCGCGGCGGTTCACCTGTCATTGACGCGGCGCGATGAGATTCGCCATCAGGCGGAAGGCGCCGGGGACGAGATGTTCCATCTGGTGGTGCAGGATCAAGGATGTGTGCACGTGGCGGCCCTTGCCAATATCGGCCACGAGCAGCGCCCCGGATTGCGGTGCCTCGCCGGGATCGGACATCTCCAGCAGGGCGCGATAGCTCTCATCCCAACTCTTCGCGAAATAGAGACCGCGCTCCTTGACCCAGCCGTCCCAGTCGTCCGGTCCGATCCGGTTCGGTTCCCGCAGCAGGCTGTGATCGGCGATCTGGCGCACCTCGGCTGTCTGGTCGGTGACCCGCCAGCGGATCGATGGCTGGCCGATCTCCAGCCGGCGCGGCGGAATGCTGTCGGGATCCCAGTTGTCCCACGGACGGTGGTAGAGCGTGATCAGCGTCCCGCCGGCCTGCACCCAGCGGTGGATTCGTGGCATGGCCTCGGCCAGCCCGGGCCGGAAACGCATGGCGAAGATGCCGATGACGATGGTTCCGAACTCCGCAAGTGTTGCTTCGCTCGCAAGTGCTTCGTCGGTGAGCGCAGTCACATCCGCCCCAAGTGCCGTGAGCCAATGATCGACACGGTCATTGCCCGCGCCGATATAGCCGACCCGCACGTTCGGCACCGCGACATCGACGACCCGCAGCCGCAATTCGGCCGGACGGGCCCGGGCCGTGGGCGCCACGTGGGAATGATCGATGAGGCGCAGGCTCGACGCTGCCTGACCGTCGAGGCGCAGCGGCAACTGGTAGAGCCCCGGCTCCGCCGCGTTCGGGGCCGTGAGTGTCGCCGCGCCGGTCTGCATGGCGACCTCCCATCCCGGCGGCGGAACAAGGGACAGTTCCGCACCGGTGGGGCGGATGTCGCGGAACCGGACATCCATACGGCGGTTGGTGCCGGCGAGATTGATCAAGGTCGCCTCGGGCGACACGGAAACCGTGTGCGCGGGCAAGACGACCGGCTCTGCCTCGAATGGCACCCGGGTTTCGATGCGCTCGCCCGCCGCTGAGAACGTCAGGCGCAGCGCAGGCGCCGCGGGATCCGCCGGGTCGTAGCGGCTGCGATAGGGATCACTCGGCAGGGCCGAGCCGGACAGGGAGAGCACCCCATCCCCGACGCTCCAGCCGTCGGGGAGCTCGAAGGCCACGTCCACCGACGTCGCCGCGCCACAGGTCCACTCCACGGCAAGCGGGCTGCTCTGTCCCGGCAGAAGGAAGACCTCGCCCGTCCGACAGCGCGCCTCGACACCCAGGGCCAGGCGGATCACGCGGGAAAGCTGCACCTCCTTGGCGTCCAGCCGATGCAGGATCTCGTCGTGCAGCGCCTCCGGACAGTGCTCACGGGCTGCGCGCAGGGCGGCAAGCGCGGCAACGGCCTCTCTGGCGACGGAAGCCCCATCGGGGAAGGCCGCGATCGCCGCCTCGATCGCCGCCTGCGCGGCAGAGAGAGCGTCGGCAATCGGCGCGGCTCCCGGCAGCTCGGCCAATGCGCCAAGGGTGCCGGCAAGCCCGGAGGCCAGCGCGGTATCCGGCCCGGCCACATGGCTCTCCGCAAGGTGCAGGTCCCAATCGCCAGAAGCGGACAGGCCGACCCAGCGTCCCATGCCTTGCGTGCGGTGAAAGGCGCGGGATTGCTGGCCGATCCGGTCCCAGCTCCAGCCGCTCATCGGATCTTCGCCTGATCCATCGATGCGGAGCGTTGCGGGCGGGGGTGGCTCGTCATCGTCATAGGCCGTCCCGGCGCCGGAGCTTGCCGGCAGGTAGAGCTTGCGCACTTGCCACAGCGGCAGGTTGGAGGGGAAGCCGGGATCGGCCGCCGCCGACATCACCTCATGCGCGGCCTGGGTCATCGCCCGGTGGTGGCCATGCTGGCCCGGCACATCGAGGAAGGTCGGGCAAAGGACATCCGGACGTTCGCTGCGCACGATTTCGACGAACCGTGCAAGCGTCCGCGCATGACCCCAATAGCCCAAGGTCTCGACGCCGCTCTTGGAGAAGCCGAAATCGGAGATCGGATCCTCTGGGGTCTCGGAATGCCAATACATCCGCATGCCGAGGATATCGCAGGCCCGCTCCATCTCGCGGGTTCGCAACGCACCGAGATCGGCCCCCGCCTCGGTGCCGATATCGTTCTGCCCGCCCTCGCCACGGGTCGAGCAGGCATAGGACAGGTTTATCCCGTCCCGGAAAGCCAGGGCCGCAAGCATGCCCGACATCTCGTCATCCGGATGCGCGCCCGACTGCATGAAGCGTATCACCGATGTGAGCGGACGGAGCGCCCACCACAGCTCGAGGATCCGCGGGCGTGCACGGTCCTGGTCAATGCGGGTCTGATCGGGAGTGGGCATGGCGTTTCCTATGATTGAGCCGCGATCCGGGGCGTGAAGGCCTTGTTGAGAACGAGGGCGGCGGCGCCAAGCGTGGCCGTCATCCGGCCCGACGCCCCGCGCAGGAGCCGCGGATGGCTGCGATGCTCGCGCGACGCCACGGACCGTTCCGACAGGCGCACCGATCCCAGAAGGTGGTCGAGGATCGGGTCCGGCATCGCGCCGCCTAGAATCACGGACTGGGGATCGAACAGGTTCTCGATAATCGTGACCGCCGCGGAGAGCGGCTCGATTGCGTCTTGGAGCCAGATCAGCAGCGCTTCGTTTTTGTTGTCGTAGAGCCGGACGAGGTCTTCGCCGCTTCGGGTTTCGATTCCGGCGGCCTGTAGCGCGCGTTGAATCGAGAGGCGACTGACAACGCTTTCGAGCGGCACGGTTCCGCCGGAGCCCGGCACCGGGATATGGCCGATCTCGCCCGCATTCCCGAACGCGCCGGCCATCAACCGCCCGTTCTGGACCGACCCGAGGCCAAGCCCTGCGCCGAAATAGAGAAAGGCGTAGCTGTCGAGCCCCTGTGCCACGCCGGTGATCCGCTCGGCCATGGCCGCGGCGTTGGCGTCGTTTTCGACCACCGTCGGCAGATCCAACGCCTCGGCGAACCACGCGTCTGGCGCGACATCGTCCCATGTCAGAAGTTCCGACCCGTTGCCCCGAATGCCGGTGCTGCCGAAGGGACCCGGCATCACCACGCCCGCGCCCAGAACGCGCGTCTTCGGTATCCCGGAGGAGGCCAGTGCCCGGTCACAGAGCGCGACTACGGAGCGGGTCACCGTGCCCCGATCCGTCGCCGACAAAGCGGCACGCTCCGAGGCGATGGTGGCGCCGCAAAGGTCTAGAATGGCGGCAAAAACGGCGTCCGGGCGAATCTCGACGCCGAGCGCGAACCCACCCTGCGCATGCAGCGCGTATTGGACCGGAGGCTGGCCGCGTCCGGCGACCCGGCGGCCCTGTTCGAGGATGAACCCGTCCCGGAGCAGGTCGGCGATGATATTCGAGACCGCCTGGATCGAGAGGCCCGAGGCCCGTGCGATCTCGGCCCGCCCGATCTGACCGGCGCCTCGGATGCGCCTGAGCACCACCTGGCGGTTGTGGCTGCGTGCGCGTTCGGCATTCGCGCCGACGACGATGTCTGTTCTGGAGATCATGTTTCGGGATTAGCGCACTTGACTTTAAAGCTCAATACAGTTGAGTTAATCGCAGTGACGATGCGGCCCGCCGCGAATGGATCGGCGATGACCGACGACAAAACCGGGGAGACCAATCATGAAAATCAACAGATTGAAGGCACTGGCTCTTGCCTCCGCCACGAGCGTCGCCGCGCTGGTGGGGTCCGTGGCAAACGCGGTCGAGATTGAATACTGGCAGTATTTCTTCGATGCGCGCGTCAAGGCGATGGAGCAGCTCATCGAGAATTTCGAGGCGGCGAACCCGGATATCACGGTCAAGATGACCCATTTCCCCTATGCCGATTACCGCACCAAGGTCGCCGCCGCGATTCCCGCGGGCGAGGGGCCGGACGTGGTGCAGCTCTTTTATGGCTGGCTGAACGACTACGTGCAGGCCGAGCTGATCCAGCCCTTGCCGGCGGATGTTTTCCCGGCCGAGAAGATCGATGCAGAGTTCTTCCCGATGGTGCAGGCGATGAAGGATGGCGACCAGTACTGGGCGCTACCAACCGCCGTGCGTTCGCTGGCGCTTTTCTACAATGAGCGCCTGCTGGAGGAGGCCGGTGTCGAGCCGCCGACCACGCTGGACGAGCTGATGGCTGCGGCCGCGGCGATGACGAAGCGCGATGGCGCAGGCAACATCACCCAGGTCGGCATGACCGCCGGCATGACCGCGCAGGACCACCACTGGTGGCGTGAGGGGCTGGTCCGGCAGATGGGCGGCGAGCCCTACGCGGACGATTACCACACCGTGAATTACAACACCGAGGCCGGGCTGAAGGCGCTGGAATTCTACACCAACATGTTCATGGGCGAGGACCCGGTCACGGCGATCGGCTTCATGGACGAGCCGCAGGCGGCCTTCAAGGCGGGGCTTGCCGGCATGCATATCGATGGTTCCTTCCGCATCGGCGCGCTCGACAAGCAGCGCGGGCTGAAATGGGGCGTGACAGAGCTTCCGGCCACGGCTGACGGCACGCGTTCGAACTATTCCTCCTACTGGGTCAACGCGGTCACGACCAAGGCCGAGGGCGAGAAATACGACGCCGCCGTGAAGTTCATGGACTACGTCACCTCCGACGAGGCGATGCAGATCTGGCTCGATGTCGTGGGCGAGTTGCCCGCGAAACCGTCGGTCGGCATGACCGAAGCCAATGCGAGCAACCCGGTCTACGGGCCGTTCATCCGCGGGCTCGAATATGCCAACACGACCAAGTTCGCCGATGAGAGCGGACAGCGCCAGCTGATGGTCGAGATGGTCGAACGTATGCAGCTTGAGGGCATGTCCGCCGCCGACAGCCTCGCGGTCGCCGCCGAAGCCGAGCAGAAGCTGCTCGACGAATACTACACCAAGTGATGCGATCCGCCCCGGCCTTCGGGCCGGGGCTTGCCTGACAGGGGGTCCGATGAAGCTCTACCGCGATCTCACGATCCGCCAGAAACAGATCGCATGGGCCTGGGGCTTCCTGGCGATACCGGTCCTGTTCTACGGGGTTATCCGTTTCTACCCGACCGGAAATGCCATCCTGATCAGTTTCCAGGACTGGAACCTGCTCGGGGAGCGGACATGGACGGGGCTGGACAATTACACCAAGCTCTTCTCCGATCCGATCTTCTGGAAAGTCTTCAAGAACACCTTCGTCTACCTGCTGCTGGGCACGCCTGTCAGCCTCGTGATTTCCTTTGTCATCGCCTACCACCTCGACAAGACGCGGTTCATGCATGGCTTCCTGCGGATGCTCTACTTCCTGCCCTTCATGACCTCGGCGGTGGCGATGGCCTGGGTCTGGCGGTGGTTCTACCAGCCGGTCCCGATCGGGCTGTTCAACAATTTCCTTGCTTCGCTTGGCATCCCGCAGATCAATTTCCTCAACTCCACCACCAACGCTTTGCCCTCGATCCTGGCGCCGGCGGTTTGGGCCGGTCTGGGCTTCCAGATCATCATCTTCATGGCCGGCCTTCGGGCGATCCCCAAGAGCTACTACGAAGCCGCGCGCATAGACGGTGTCTCGACCTGGACAGTGCTCTGGGAGATCACGCTGCCGCTCCTGAAGCCCACCATCGTGTTCATCGTGGTGTTCTCCTCGATCGGCTTCCTGCGCATCTTCGACCACGTCTTCAACATGACGACGCAGAACCCGGGCGGGCCGCTCAACTCGACCAAGCCGCTCGTGCTGATGATCTACCAGACCGCGTTCAGCTCCTTCGACATGGGCTATGCGGCGGCGCAGACGGTTGTGCTCTTCCTCGTGCTGCTCGTGGTGAGCCTGCTGCAACTTCGCATCCTGAAGGACCGCTGATGGCTGTCACCGAAGACATCAAGATCAAGCCCAGCTCCGAGGAGCTGCTCAAGACTGGCCCGTCCCGGGCACCACGCAACATGGGCCAGATCATCCGCTTCCTGCTGCTCTTCGCGGGCGGCATCCTGATGGTGATGCCCATCGCCTTCATGATCTCGACCTCGCTGAAATGGCCGCACGAGGTCTATAACCTGAACTTCATCCCCGACGAGCCGACGATCGAGAATTACACCTATGTCCTCGAAGACGGGCGGTTCTACTGGTGGTTCCTCAACTCGCTCATCATCGCCGTGATCACCACGATCTGCAGCGTGATCTTCGACAGCCTCGTGGGATACACGCTCTGCAAGTTCCGTTTCCCGGGCCGCTACATCATCTTCATCGCGATCCTGTCGACGCTGATGATCCCGACCGAGATGTTGGTGATCCCCTGGTACCTGATGAGCCAGCAATTCGGGTGGCTCGACACCTATTGGGGCATCATGTTCCCCGGGTTGATGACCGCCTTCGGCACCTTCCTGATGAAGCAGTTCTTCGAAACCGTGCCGGATGACTTCATCGAGGCCGCGCGGATCGACGGGTTGAACGAGCTTCAGATCTGGTGGACCGTCGCCATGCCGCTGGTCCGCCCGGCATTGGCCGCGCTGGCGATCTTCGTCTTCCTCGGCAACTGGACGGCCTTTATCTGGCCGCTGATCGTGACCAACTCGGTCGAGATGTACACGCTGCCCGTGGGCCTCTCCTCCTTCGGCGACGAGGCCGATGTGGCCTGGGAACTCATCATGACGGGCGCGGCAATCTCCACCATCCCGACGCTGGTCGTCTTCCTCATCTTCCAGCGCTTCATCATTCGTGGCGTTGTCATGGCGGGGCTCAAGGGATGACGGACAACACCATCTTCCCCGATCCGACCTATCGCGACACCGTACTCGCGCCGCTCTTCGAAGGCGTGAAACGCCATTACGCGGCCGATATGGGCGCGCTCAATCAGGCGCATCTGATCATGTTGGCCGAAACCGGGATCCTGGCACAGGCCGAGGCCCGCCAGATTGCCGGGGCGCTTCGGCAGATCGATGCGGAGGTGGACATCGAAGCCCTGAGCTATACCGGGGAACACGAAGACTATTTCTTCCTTGTCGAGGCCGAACTGCGCAATCGCCTCGGCGATCTTGGCGGCGCGCTGCACACGGCGCGGTCCCGCAACGACATGGACCACACGTTGTTCAAGATGGCGCTGCGCACGCGCGCCGACCGAATGCTGTCGCAGGTCCTGCAACTGGCCAGGGCGCTCACCGACAAAGCCGAGGCCGAGGCTTCCACGCTGATTGTCGCTTACACCCATGGCCAACCGGCGCAGCCATCCACCTTCGGACACTATCTCGGCGCGGCCGTGGAGGTTCTCCTGCGGGACGCCGAGCGGCTCAATGCCGCCATTGGCGCGCTCGGCCATTGCCCGATGGGGGCGGCCGCGATCACCACGTCCGGCTTCCCGATCGACCGGCCGCGCGTGGCGGGTTTGCTGGGCTTCGAGGAGCCGCTGCTGAACTCCTATGGCTGCATCGCTTCGGTCGATTACGTCACCGGGCTCTATTCGGCGATCAAGCTCGTTTTCCTGCATCTCGGGCGGCTCATCCAGGACATGCAGTTCTGGTCCGCCTTCGAGGTCGGCCAGCTCTACGTGCCCAACAGCCTGGTGCAGGTCTCCTCGATCATGCCGCAAAAGCGCAACCCGGTGCCGATCGAGCATATGCGACACCTCTCCAGCGTCACGGTCGGGCGCTGCGACATGATGGTGAACACGATGCACAACACGCCTTTCACCGACATGAATGACAGCGAAGGCGAGGTGCAGCAGGCCGGCTATGCCGCTTTTGACAGCGGTGGGCGGGTGCTGGAGCTGCTCGCGGCAATGCTCCCGGCCTGTTCGATCAATGCAGACCGCGTCCGGGCAACCACCGAGGCCGCCTGTATCACCATCACCGAGCTTGCCGACACGCTGGTGCGGGAGGACGGGCTGAGCTTCCGCCAGGCGCATGAGATCGCCGCCCGCACCGCCGCCGCCGTGATCGCTCAAGGACAGGCCCTCGGACAGGGCTACGTGGCTTTCGCCGACGCCTTCCGCGCAGAAACCGGTCGCGAGACCTCGCTCTCGCCGGCAGCCTTCGAGACAGCGACAGCACCGGAGCATTTCGTGGCCTGCCGCGACCGGCCCGGTGGCCCCGCCCCCGAGGCGCTGCGCGCCGCGATCAAGAGCTACCGCGCTACCGCCACTGCCCTCGACCAACGCCGGCAACGCCGGATCGCCCGCATTGCCGAAGCCGACGCGACCCGCAGCGCCGCCTTTGACACGCTTCTGGAGACCTGACCCGTGGCCAACCTCGTCATTCGAGACCTCGTGAAGACCTATGACAAGACCGAGGTGCTCCACAGCATCAACCTCGAGGTCGAAGACGGGGAGTTCGTCGTCTTCGTCGGCCCCTCAGGCTGTGGCAAGTCCACGACGCTGCGCCTCGTGGCCGGTCTCGAGGAGGTCACCTCCGGCAGCATCGAGATTGCCGGGCGCGTGGTGAACAACCTGGAACCGAAGGACCGCGATATCGCGATGGTGTTCCAGAACTACGCCATCTACCCGCATATGACCGTGCGCAAGAATATCGGCTTCGGTCTGCGCAGCTCGAAAGCGCCGAAAGCCGAGAAGGAGAAGCGTATCGAGAGCGTCGCCGAGCTGCTCGGCATGACTGAGTATCTTGACCGAAAGCCCAACCAGCTTTCCGGCGGACAGCGACAGCGCGTTGCCATCGGGCGCGCCATGGTGCGCGACCCGGCGGTATTCCTGTTCGACGAGCCGCTTTCGAACCTCGACGCACAATTGCGCACGCAGATGCGCCTCGAGATCAAGAAGCTGCACCAGCGGGTCGGCTCCACCATCGTCTTCGTCACCCATGACCAGGTCGAGGCGATGACCATGGCCGACCGGATCGTCATCATGAAGGACGGCCATATCCAGCAGGTCGGATCGCCCGCGGAGGTCTATCACCAACCGGCGAATATCTTCGTCGCCCAGTTCATTGGCGCGCCCTCGATGAACATGATCCCGGGCAATGTGAATGCCGATGGCGCGATCGAGTTGTCGACGGGCGGCACGCTGGCCTTTCATCGCAAGCTGCCGGCGGGTGCCCGGATCATCCTCGGCATCCGTCCCGAGGACCTCCACCCCGGCGAAGGGCAGGTCGTGATCGAAGGGGCCGTCAACGTGCGCGAACCGCTCGGGCATGAAACCCTGATCTATGTTGGCACGTCGAATGGCGACGTGATCGCCAAGGCCGATGGCCGCACCCCGCCCGCCATCGGCGAGATCGTATTCCTCGGGGCAGATCCCGAGAATATGCATGTTTTCGATGCGGATAGCGGCGAGGCGCTCGCGTGACCGACAAGCCAGTGGTCCTCTGCGTGGGGCGCCTCTATTGCGACCTCATCTTCACCGATCTGCCACGTATGCCGACGATGGGAACCGAGATCTATGCGGGCGGCTTCGGCGTGCATGCCGGCGGCGGCGCCTTCATCACGGCCGCGCATCTGGCCGCGCTCGGCCATGGGTCGGCTCTGTCGGCGATGTTGCCGCCCCAGCCGTTCGTGGAGATCGTTTCGGACGATTTGCAGAAGGCCGGGATAGACTTGCAGCTGTGCCGCACATCGCAGGCGGGCCATGACCCCCAGGTGACGGTTGCGCTTGTCGGACAGGGGGACCGCGCCTTCGTCACCCGACGCACGGGCCCGGCTTGTCCGCCGCTTCAGGCCAGCGATCTTCTCGGGATCGGCGCAACCCATGTTCACATCGGCGAACTGGCCACCCTGATCGAACGCCCGGATCTCGTCGATATTGCCCGGAGCGCCGGGGCGACGATTTCGCTTGATTGCAGCTGGGACGACAGCCTTGCAGCTGCCGAGATCGCCGACGCCTTGGCAAAGGTCGACCTGTTCCTGCCCAATGACACGGAAATGAAGCACCTGCTCGAAATCGGTGTGCCGCAATCGCAATTCCCGCTGACCGTAATCAAGCAGGGAGCGGCAGGGTCAACGGCGGTGCTCGGGGGAGAGCGGATTCACGAACCGGCCGAGTCGGTCCGCGTGGTCGACACGACCGGCGCGGGGGACGCGTTCAACGCCGGCTTCATGAGCGCCTGGCTGGCAAACGAGACCCTGCGCGCCTGTCTGGTGTTCGGCAATGCACAGGGCGCAAAGGCCGTCTCGCAACGCGGCGGGTATCACGGGCCATCCGCCGCCTGAAATCAACCGGGATCGTGCGTGCGGCAGCGCCATTGAGGCGGGCAGGGGGGCAACCTGCCGCCAAGCCTTCCCCCGTGCTACTCAACAACGTTCACGGCAGTCCTGAAGGCGTCCGGCCCACGGCGACAAAACACCTTCGGTTCCCGCTCGGGGGCGGCGAGAGGAGCGGGCGACACCGCGCCGGCCTCGCGCCGTCATTGACACAGGCCTGAAACGCTCTGCCCGACGGGCAGAGCGTCGCCGCGCCATCCTTCACGCGGCGCTCTCTGCTGTCTGCGACGCGCCGATGCGGTTGATATCGGTATGCGGAAAGAACTCGACCCAGACATGCCAGAAGAGGCCCGCACGCAGCGTCTCGACACGGGTGAGCTGGCCCTGATCGCTGTTGCCCCAGAAATCGCAACGTGTCACCGGTTGGCCGCTGTCATTGTACCAGACCCCGAGGCTCTCGAATTTCGGGTCGAGGCTCACAACGAGGTCGCGCCCGCCGACATTGGTGTTGATCAGCCAGTCGTTCTCTATGACGAAATCGTCGGTCCAGCACACGGCATCCCGGCCGATCGTCACGCCCCAGACATAGGTCTTGTTTGGCAGCCGGTCGTCGGAATGCTCCATGTTGTCCATCACGGGCGCAGATTCCTGATGCTGCCGACTGATCCCCCAGCCAAAGGTGATCTCGGTGGCCATGTCGAGCAACCGCAGGATCGGGTTGGCGGGTGGCTTGTTGAGGAACACCTCGCCCTCCGGATAGGCCTTCTGGAAGCCGCGGAAGGTCATGCGGTAGGTCGGCCAGGGCTTCATCTGTGCCTGCGGGCGCAACGGACAGGCCGGACCTTCGGTATCGGTGTCGCGGTCCGCCTCACGCCAGCCGTAGATATGCTGGATCGGCTCGCCGGTGTCGTTGTCGCGCAGGATCAGGTTGTTTCCGTGCTGGGCCAGGACTTCCAGGTCGAGCCGCTTGCCCTCGATCGCGGGCACATACCCCTGGCCGAGATTGGCCATGGCGCAATAGGTCATGATCACGTCCTGCCCTCCCAGCCCCTTTTCGTCGCCGGCAAGGTGCGGCCGCATGATCTGGGCGTCGGGATGGGCGCGTGCATGGCCGTCATTCTCGATAACCATCACGGAGGCGGAGGGGTTCACCCAGTCGCGGGCCTCCTCAATGGAGAAATACTTCGCCTCGTCCTGCTGGTTGCGCAGCCCCAGATGCACCCAGACCCAGGGGAAGATATAGAGGAACAGGACCAGAAAGGTGACGATGGGCAGGCCCATGAAGAAGAGCCACCCGGGACCGCCGCCCATGAAATGCCCGATCAGCATCACCACGAGCCCGCCGAGGCCGATGGCGGCGTAGCGGTATTCATTGCGGATGAAGCGCAGCGTGTTTTCGCGTTTCACTTTCAGGATCATCTGGGAGACATCCCCCAGATCTCGAAAATAGAGGAACCCGATCACAAGCGAAACAGCAAGACCGGCATAAAACAGGATATTGGCGAGCATTGGAGCTGTCTTTCAAAGATGGTGGTCTGGAGTGCCCGGGCAGAGGGTCCGCCCGGGCGGGTTCGGGCTACTTCTGCGGCGCGTTGCGTCGGATCAGGAAGGTCTCGACAGCGGCCTGGGTTTCCGGCCGGATATTCTCGATCCCCTCATAGGGAACGCCAAAGGCCGGCGGAGTGTCCGGGAACTTCTCCTTGCGCGCCATGTGACGTCCAAGAATGCGGACGAATTCCTGGCCTCCCCAGGCGCCGACTTCCGTGGAAACCGAGAATTCCTCGCGCGTGTCCCGGTAAAGATCGTGGAACTTGGCGATGATCGGGCTCTCGCCCGGCGCGGGCAGGTTGAGCCGGAACTGGTCCTTGATCACCGCCTTCGCGCTGTTGATCGAATAGATGATCACATGGTCGCGGCGCGCTTTCTGCTCGTCGGCAAAGAGTAGCGCGGCAGACTGGTCCACCCCGTCCACGAGCCTGTCGCGCGGGATGAAACTTTCCGCGCCTCCCAGACGTGCCAGGGTCGTGTAGAGGTCGGAGACATGGATGATGCTGTTGAGCAGGGCGTCTTCCTCGATCATCCCCGGCCAGCGGATGAAGGCATCGACCCGCACACCGCCCTCATGCGTGGACGCCTTGCCGCCCTTGTAGATCATCGGCGTGAAGCCCGATTGCGGCGAGTATTTGTCGAAATGCCCGTTATCGCCCATCACCACCACGATGGTGTTCTCGGCGACGCCAAGCGCCTCCATCCGGGCGAAGATATCGCCAAGCCAGCTGTCGAGTTGCTGCATCTTGTCGACATAAAGCCCGCCATTGGGGCTTTGCGGCCCGTCGCGCCCCGCGCGCGTGTTGTCGAGCGGGATCATCGGCCAGTATTGCAGGAAGAACGGCTCCTCGCCGCCGGCGAGCCGCTCCAGTTCTTCCAGGGTCTTGTCCTGGAATGCCTGGTTCATCTCGTCATATTTGCTCGCGCCCCAGGTTTCGCCCGGCTCCATGCGGATCTCGCGGATCGGACCGCCCGCCTCGCCTTCGATCACCGTCATCATGGCGGAGGCGTCGGGGCGGAACCAGTTATCGACAGTATAGGTGTCCAGATAGTCGCCGATGCCAACGCTGACCTGCTCCTTGATCGCATCCTCGTTGAAGATCGTAAGCTGGCCTTGCTGGTGGATGGCATGCTGCGCATAATCGAAGCCCTGGTTCATCGCCCAGCTCTCCGGAATGTCGCCCATGTGCCATTTGCCGACATGCGAGGTGGCGTAGCCGGCTTCCTTCAACACCTCCGCCAGGGTGACTTCTTCGTCCGGCAGGCCAAAGCCGGCTATGTCGACCGTCGTGTCTCCCATTCCCATCCGCACCGGAAGGCGACCGGTCATCTGTGCGACGCGGGTCGGTGTGCAGGAGGGTTCGGTATACATCCGCACCATACGCATCGCTTCGTCGGAGAAGGCGTTGATGCTGGGCGTTTCATAGCCGCGGATCGCATTCAGCTCCGGAATGCCGAGATCGCCAAAGCCGATATCGTCGATCAGGACGCTGATGATATTGGGGGACCGCCCGCCATTGCTGTCGCGAAACTCCGCAAGGGCGGCGTCGACAGCGGCATCGTCTTCGACCCATTGCGCGCTGCGCTGTGCTTGCAGGATGTAGTATTCGGCATCGTGGTTTATCGGGGCGTCCTGAGCGACAGCGGCCGTGCTGCCTGCCAGAAGGCCAGCAAATGCCAGTAATCTCTTCATGTGTGGTTCCCTCCCGAATCCTTGTCTCGTTTACCTTCTTCCAGTTCTCGCCCTAGCGCAATCAAGGCGTGTGCGGAGGTTGGAAGAGACTACCAGAAAGCGATGATGGGCCGGCCCGGGTTATGTCGCGGCGCCACGGGCAGGAAGGTCATGATCCGCTTGAGGCGCACTTTCATTGGACACCGTGCTCGACTGCGTTGTGATCGGGGGGCGCCCGGACGTCGTCACCGTCGAGCGCGAGACGTTGCTGGGCGACCGCAGACGCCCCGTGACCGGGGTGTCTTTGGAGTGACGTGGAAAAGAAGTCGCTGTTTCTAGTTGGCTCCGGCCAGAAGCACGGCGCCGCCGACGATCCCGAGGACCCTTGCCACATCCGCCAGCGTCGTCACGCCGCTGTCATAGCAGGCCATTGCGTCGCCCGGCAGAAGGTAGGGGTCGTAATCGTCCCTGTCCTGACGGACCCGCATATCCTCGATCTTGCGCTCGACCACGATCGAGACATCCGTCATCGGATTGCGGGAGAACAGGGCGACCGCCCGGTTCGCATTCGTTGCCCGCACGCCCCCGACGCAGTTCGTCGAGACCACGCCTTGCGTCAGCCGCGTCCCGTAGGGGACCTGCCGCGCCTCCCGCCCGATTGCGGCCGGGGCATTGCCTTGTGTCGGCTGGACAAGATTGGACAGGAACAGGCTGATCCCGGGCGGGCTGATCGGGCTTGGAACCATCAGGTCGTCCTGGAAACACAGCCGGCTCGGCACAGTCACCTCGTCGCCGGAGACGAGCATCACGTCCTCGAAGGCGCGCCCCTCCAGCACTGGCCGCAGATCGAGCCGGTAGCGTCGACCGCCGCGCCGCAGTTCCACCGCCGACAGGTCCGCATCCGGGCGCACACCGCCGGCCTGGCGCAGCGCCGCCGTCAGGTTGCGCGCCTCCGTGGACGCGCCTCGGGCCTGCTGGCGACGTTCGTCTATGGGGCCACTCCCCGCGCCGCCAAGCTCGATCGGTCTCGGCTCGAACACGGCGCCGCCGACATTGACCCGGGCCGCGGCGAGGCCGGACAGTATCACCGTCGTGCGCGGCGGCTCGTTATAGATCTCTCCCGATGAAAGCGCCCGGGATATCTCCGCGGAAAGCGCTTCCGGGGTCCGGCCTTCTGCCGGGAAATCCCCGAGGAACGGCAGCCGGATCTTTCCTTCGCGCGAGATGACGTAATCGCCGGAGAAAACGGCCTCTTCCCCAAGCAACGGCTGGTCACCTTCCACGTGAACCTCGATCAGGTCGCCACGCGACAGGATCTCGTTTCGCAACACGGCCGCCGGGACACCTGCCGCCTTGCCGGGGGTGCCGCCAATGGCGGGCTTGCAGCCCTCGGCATTCATGCGTGGTGCGATGAGAAAGTCGTTCGCCGCGCTTCTGGAGGGCGGATCACGGTATTGCGCCTGGTAGGCGGGGTTCGATGCGGCACGATCGACCGTCTCGAAATTGGCGGGACGCCCTTGCGGTCCGCAACCGAAGAGCGCGAGCGCCATCGCTCCTGCTCCGAGAATCCCGATGCTCCGTGTCACGCCTGCCCACTCATTCTGCTCTTTTTCATACGTTAGTCCCTGTCGCCCGCCAAGTCTATCCGAAGGGATAGGAGCCTGTCCGACTGTGCCGTCCGAGTCTCCGTCCTTGTCCGGGACGTCGAGCGACGCAGGGGGTATCCAGATGTCCGAACGGTCCAAAAACCGTCCACAATCCGGGAAAGCACACGCCAATGACAGTTCAGGAACATTTTGCACGGTACGGCCCCTTTGCCCGTAACCTGCTGGCCTATGCTGCCTCCGAGGCGGCGGCCAAGGCGTCTCGCCTACTTGTGGTCGTTGCCGTTGCCCGGACCATGGATGCGGCCGCCATCGGGGTCGCGGCGGCGGCCCTGGCCGCCTCGGACATCCTCAAGGCCCTGACCGAGAACGGGGCGGTGCAACGGATCATCGCCGCACCGAAAGCCGAGTTGGAGGCCACCTGCCGGACCGCGCGGCGGATCTTCACGGTCTGGTGCCTCGGGCTGTTTCTCTTGCAGGCGTCTGTTGCCGGCCTCTTGCTCGCCTCGGGCGGCAGCGTCACCGTCTCGGTGCTGATCCTCGTACTCGCCGGAGAATACCTCTTCATGCCGGCCGGGCTGGTGCAGGTCGCGCTGGCGATGCGGGAAGGCAAGCTGCGTCAGACCGCGGCGATCTCGGCCGGACAGGTTGTGGGCGCGAACTTCATGTGTGTTGTCCTCGCCATCCTCTGGCCGGGGCCGTTGGCGCTTGTGCTGCCACGGCTGATGTCCGCTCCGATCTGGCTGATCGCGGTGCGACGGCTGCGTCCCTGGCGCCCGGACCGCAGCCAGCCCGCCGCGCCACTGGCACCGTTCCTGCGTTTTGGCTGGGCTGTGCTGGGTGTCGAGGTCGTCAAGGCGCTGCGCCTGCAGGCCGACAAGCTGCTGGTCGGACTGCTGCTGGGGGCGGAGAGCCTCGGGCTCTATTTTATGGCCTTCAACGCAGGTCTCGGCCTCGCGAATTCCTTCTCCGTTGCCTTTGCCACCGTCCTTTACCCGCATCTGTGCGGCAGCGACGACCGCGCCAATGCACTGCAACGCGCCTTGTTCCTTGCCGTGGGGATCATTGCGCCGGTGGTCATCCTGCAATCGCTGGCCGCGCCCTACTATGTGCCGCTTCTCTTTGGCGAGCAGTGGGCTGACCTGAGCCACGTGGTGTCGATCCTCTGCCTCGCCGCAATCCCCGGGGTGATCTGGTCGGCCGCCGCCCAGTGGCTGCGGGCCGAGAATCGTCCGGAGATCGAATTCCTCGCCACCGCTGCGATGACCGTCGCCCTGATCGCCAACACCGCACTCATGGCGCCGCACGGTCTCGAGGCGCTCGCTTGGGGCTACCTGGCCGTCGCCACCATCACCCAGCTCGGCGCGGCGCTGCGCCCGCTCGCCACCGCCCTGAAACCCAAGCTCGTGGAGGCCTGATCCATGCCGACCTTCAGCATTGTCATCCCGTGCTACAATGCCGCCCGGACCCTTCCCGACACGCTCGACAGCCTGCTTGCGCAGGATTTCGAGGATTGGGAGGCGATATGTGTCGACGATGGCTCGACGGACGAGACCATTGACCTGTTGAAGACCTATGCCGCCCGCGACAGCCGCATCCGCCCCGCGCGCAATCCCGGCAAGGGGCCGAGTGCTGCGCGTAACCACGCGGCACTGACGCTGGCGCGTGGCGCGTTGATCGCCTTTCTGGACTCCGATGACATCTGGATGCCAGACAAGCTCGCACGGACCGCGACCGCTTTCGAAAACCCGGTCCTGCACGCGAGCTTCGCGCGCATCGCCTTCTTCGACGCAAGACCGGACGAACCAAGCACCTTCTCCACCGTCCCGGATCGCCCGCTCTCTCTCGATGACCTGTTGGGGGAGAACCCGGTCTGCACGATGTCCAACGTGACCGTGCACCACTCGGTCTTCATCGCCACTGGTGGTTTCGACAAGAGCATCGTCCACAACGAAGACCTGGAGTGGCTGATCCGCCTGGTCGGAGAGGGCTACGAAATCTCGGCCCTGAACGAGGTCCTGGTGTCCTACCGCGCCAGCCCAAACGGCCTTTCGGCGGATATCGAGCGTATGCGCGTCGGCCGGGCTGCGGCCATGGCCACGGCGCGGCGCTTCGGTGCCCGTCCGCTGCCCCGGCATGAAGCGATCCACCTGCGGTACCTCGCCCGCCGCGCCCTGCGCATGCAATCGGGCCGGCTCCTCCCCCTGCGCCTCTCGCTCCAGGGGATCCGGACCAGCCCATCCGGGTTCTTTTCGGATGTCCGTCGCGGAGCGCTTGTGACGCTTGCATCCCTCCTCGTGCCATTCCTGCCCAGGAGGGTTTCGCACGCTATCGTCTCGCGCTGAGACAGGAACGACTTCGCATCGCGGCCACCACTCACAGCAAGAAACAGCGATGCGACGAGCCGCCCTGTATCTCCAGGGCGGCTCGATTTTCGTTCAGAGCACCGAGTCAGGGATCACGGTCCTGCGGCACCTATCCCGACGGATAGGACGCCGCGCAGAACGGACAGCGGATGACCCGAGAGACCCGGATTTGTCTCCGTCCGCTTCGTTGAGACTGCCGGTCTGACGCCGCATCCTGCAAGCAACACGAGTTACCGACAATCCAGCGCCGCACCCGACACGGCGCTGGCTCGCAAGGAGAAACAGAATGCCCACGGTTTCCATCATCGTTCCAGCCTACAATGTCGCCGAAACGCTTGCCGCCACCCTCGACGCCCTTCTCAGGCAGAGCTTTCGGGATTTCGAGATCATTCTCGTCGATGATGGCTCCACCGACGACACGCTCCGGATCGCCGAGAGCTATGACGACCCGCGCCTGCGCATCGTGACCCAGACCAACCGTGGCCTTGCCGGCGCCCGCAATACCGGCATCCACGCCGCCCGCGGGGAGTTCATCGGCCTGTGCGACAGCGACGACCTCTGGCATCCGGTCAAGCTGGCGCGGCATGTCCTGCACCTGCAGTCGCTCCCTGATGTCGGGGTGAGTTACAGCGGCTCGGCCATGATCGACGAGGACGGTCAGCGTCTTGGCCTGTCGCAGCGTCCGCGCCTGCACGATGTCTCGGCCGCACATATCTTCCGACGCAACCCGGTGGGCAATGGCTCCGCCGCAGTGATCCGGCGCGCGGCGCTGGACGCCGTCGCCTGGCGGCCCGCTGGTGAATATCAGCGCGACTGGTGGTTCGACGAGACCTTCCGCCAGTCCGAGGATATCGAGTTCTGGTTGCGCATGGCGCTGACCACGGATTGGCGCTTCGAAGGCGTCCAGGGAGACCTCACTCTCTACCGCATCAATTCCGGCGGCCTCTCGGCCAGCGTGTCGCGCCAATACGAGGCGTGGCAGCGCATGGTCGACAAGCTCACGCCGCTGGCACCGGACTTCTTCGCGCAGAATACCGGCGCCGCCCGGGCCTACCAGCTTCGCTACCTCTGTCGCCGCGCCATCAGCGACGGCGACGCCGGGACCGCCGCGACACTGGCGCGACAGGCAGTTGCGGCGTCGCGGCGCCCCCTCTGGGAAGAGCCGGTCAAGAGCGCGGTCACCTTCGCGGCGGCTCTGACCCTGAACGTGATCGGCGCAAGCCGTTTCGCCCGACTTCGCGCCGCCCTGAGTGGCTCATCCAACGCCGCCTGACCGTTTCCAGACAGATCGAAAGCCAGTCCCATGCCCCTCAAGACCATCGTTCATCTCGTCGACGACACCAATGCCGGCGGCGTCACCCGAATGCTCGACCACATCCGCACCGCGCCCGGCATGGCCGAGATCGGCCACCACAAATTGCAGGTGGTCAAGCGCGGGCGCTTCTCCGCCCCCGATATCTCCGGCGATATCATCATCAGCCATCTGTCGGTCAGCTGGCGCACCCTGCCAATGCTGATGGCGCTGCGCGCCCGTTATGCCGGGCTCCCGTTGATCCATTTCGAACACAGCTACACCGAGGCCTTCACGGCCACGCGGGTCCCCAGGCAGAAGCGCTTCATGACCCTGCTTCGGACCGCCTATTCGCTCTTTGATCATGTCGTCGCGGTGAGCGAGGCGCAGGGCCGCTGGATGCGGCAGCGCAAGCTGGTAAGGGCCGACGCGCTCAGGGTCATTCCGTCCTGCGTCGATCTCGCGCCGTTCCTGACGCTGGAGCCGGTCTACAGCCAACCGCGCACCATCGGCGCCATTGGCCGGTTCGACACCCAGAAAGGGTTCGACATCCTCATCAAGGCCTTTCGCGCCACCTCCAATCCGGATTTGCGCCTGCGCCTGATCGGGGACGGTGTGGACCGGACGGAACTGGAGGCGCTTGCCGCTGGCGACACCCGGATTTCCTTCGCCGGCTACCAGAAAGACCCTGTCGCGGCGATGGCAACGCTGGACGTCGTCGCGATGCCCTCCCGTTGGGAAGCCTATGGCCTCGTTGCGCTGGAAGCGCGCGCAGCCGGTCGTCCGCTTCTGGTCTCTCCCGTGGACGGCCTGAAGGATCATGCGGATCAGGGTGCCCGTGTGGTCTCTGGCGGAACGCTGGAAAGCTGGCGTGAGGCGCTTGAGCAACTGGCCTCGGCGGGCCCGGCCCTGCATATCGAAACAGCCCGCGCCCGCGCCGCCGCACGGGCCTCCATGTACGCGGTCCACGCCAGCTGGAAGGACCTTTTGTCGCCGCGCGAGGCTACGACCGGCGGCGCCCCGATCCTGGCAGCCTGAACGCACCGAAGGGAAAGCGACTGTTGCCGGTTTCCCGAAGTGGAAGGGGCTGCTCCGACGGCTAACGCCGTGCCGGATGGGGTGTCGCGATTGGTGGAACGGTCGCGACACGGCGGAGCGTCGACGTGGCCAAAGTATTTGTCGCTTTCCCCGACCACCATCCCGCGCGCGGCACGAGAACCTGGCTCTGCCGGTGGTCGACGCCACCGGAAATTCAGCCGGACAAAAGCGCAATATCGGTGCGGCCACGCGAATGCCGGCTTCGGGGAACCACGCTACGCCTGATAGGAGATGACCTTCGCATTCCACGCATCGTTGTCTGCTACGGTCTCTTCGTCTGGCTCCGGCAGACCACCCACACCGTCTGTAAAGCTGCATGCGTAACGGTGATTGATTTGAAGCGACGGCGGAGCCTGCTCAGGATCATCAAGCGTCGCGGTCGCGATCTCGACCTGATCATCGTCAAAATTTTCAAGGCTCAGAGGCGTTCCACAATCGCCACAAAAGCCACGCTGGCTGATATTGGAGCTGGCAAACAGGCGGCGTGCTCCCGATGTCCATTCCAAGCCCTCGGCTATGACCAACGCAGCATAGAACGAGCCGAACGCCCGCTGGCACATCCTACAGTGACAGACCGAGGATCGTCCAAGGGAGACAACGCTGTAGCGCACTGCACCACATTGACACCCACCGGTGATTTTGATCGCGTCAGCAGTCATGTGAGCCAGTTTGAGCAACCACGGCTTCATGTCCATAGACGAAAGAACGAAAGCCGGCGTTTGTGCGCCAGGCAGGATCAAACGCAAAGGTCGCATCAGGGTCATTCGCCGCGCCAATCGTGAGTGGCTGCATCTGGGGTGGTGGCGGATGACACCTCGGGTCTGGCGTATTGCTTCGCGCTGAACGCCAGGCTCTACGACATATCTGGAAAATGGTTTGCTTCGAAGGACAGGACCTCCTCCGATTTCGCCAATGGAGTTCAATCGAATTGCCAAACGGGGCGACCGAATACATCACCAGACGGCGGTGCCTCACGCGTGATCCGAGCCTCTGGCCGGTCAACGCAATGACCTGCCGGGCGCCGCATGGACCGACAAGACCCGATGGTGTCAGGCCGGCAGGGCGTGCGGTGCGGCGGCGCGGCTCTGTGCTGCGTCGGCCAGTTCGCGCGCATGCAGGCCGAGGATGATCAGGCCGGGCCACATCATGTAGGCCTCGATTTCGATATTCTCTCCCATCGAGAGCAGCACAAGCGTCATCATGATGCCAAGGGGAAGCCGGCCACGGGGGCCTCGCGCGGAATCGATCAGCGCCAGAGCGGTCTGCCAGACCATCGGCACCAGAAGGGCAAGAAATCCGACCAGCCCCTTCACGAAAAGCAGCCCCCACCATGTGTGGTGGCTGCCGATCGGCATATATTCCACCAGGTGCGGCCCCGGCGCGATGGTTCCATGGCCGAACCAGTAAGCCTCGTTTTGCCAACGCTCGCCGGCGATACGTTGCAGGGTCTCGCGCACGCGGGTGCTGTCGGCCCGCGCGCCCTTGAAGGCCGCAACGCCATCCTTGAAGCCTTGCACAAGCGTCGGACCGATCAGGGCAAGGGACGCCGTCAGCCCGGCAACGAGTTGCCAGGCCCAGCCCTTGAGGAGGAGCGGCATCATCCGTGGGCCGATGGTGCAGGCCACAAGACCGACAAGCCCCATGCGGGATTTCGACATCAGGATCATGGCAATGCCCGCCCCGATCCCGGCGGCGCGCCAGCGTCGGTCCTTTTCCTCCAGTGCAAAGAGCACCATGACCACGCCCAGCAGCGCCGCGAAGGGCGACCATGGGGCGTAGAACTGCCAGCGTGGCGTCCAGCTGGCCGGATCGAACGTGTAGAAATACACGCTGAAATACTCCGGCCCGGGGCCGCCGATTGCCTTGAACGGCGAGGTGAAGATCCGCTCCGGCAGGCCGACATAAGGCGCGGCGGCAAGGATCGGCACGAGCGCCAGCGTCCAGAGCCCGACAATGCATTGGCCCCTGATCAGGATCTCCCGGCGGATCGGCAGAACCGCGCCAACCAGCGGGAACAGCGCCAGAAGTGCCCAGCCCTTGGCCCAACCGATGGAGGACTTGATGGTCTGCTTCAGCCCCAACCCCCAGTCCACATGGCCAACCCAGAGCGCGATCAGCATCACGAACATGCCGAGAAACCAGCCCCAGACCACCGGGGGCACCGGGCCGGTGGCCCGAAGGTCCTCTCGGATCGCCGGGCCAAGATAGAGCGAGAGGGCCGCCAGCCCACCCAGCGTCCAGCCCAGAACCGGACCGACCACGTAGAGCGCGCCGATGAAATAGAAGGGCCATGTGAGCGCGAGCGTCTTCAGGACGATCCGTTCGGCCGGGTTTTCCGGCTGGACAATGGGTCCGGACACGACGCTCATTCGGCTTTGGTACCCGTGGCGAGCAGCTTGCCGATCAGCGGACGGCGAATCCAACCGAGGAGGAGGCCGAACAGAAGGAACAGTGTGGCCGCGACACCTGCGGCGACGGCCAGCTTGCGCTTGGGCGATGTCGGTTCCTCGGGCAGCGAGGGGTTTTCCAGTACCTGGACCAACGGGTAGGAGGCGAAGAGATCGACCTTGGACGTCTGGGACCGGGCAGAGGTGGAGGCGAAGACGGCCTCGGCGACCGAGAAGTCGCGTTGCAGGTCTTCGAGCCGGGCTGCGGGTTCGATGAGGCCGAGCATTCTGTCTTCGGTCGCAGAGAAGTGTTGCTCGAGTTCGGA
The DNA here is from genome assembly GCF_033101155.1 of Tropicimonas sp. TH_r6. Classification (NCBI taxonomy): domain Bacteria; kingdom Pseudomonadati; phylum Pseudomonadota; class Alphaproteobacteria; order Rhodobacterales; family Roseobacteraceae; genus Tropicimonas; species Tropicimonas sp. TH_r6. The sequence continues at coordinate 58,911 of NZ_JAWMPX010000015.1, read as the reverse complement.
CAGCTCAGCCCGCTGGCCAGCCTGCTCGCTGTCGAGTTGCACAAGCTTGGCGAGAAGCTCGGCGCGACCGCCGATTGGGGAAAGGTCGAGCCGTGCGACCTCCTCACGCGACAGCCCCGTGACCGCCGCCGCCTTGGCAAGCGCCCGCGCGCGGGTCGCCTCGTAGCTCTCCCGCGCCGATTTCAGCGCCGGGTGCCGGGCGCCGAAGCGACCCTCGGCCTCGGCCAGCGCAGCCGCATGCTGGCTCATTTCCTCGATAATGTGGTTGAACTCGGTGTCGGCATGCAGCTTCAGCGTCGCTGCCGCTTCCATCGGGGTGATGCCGAGCGTCTGTTGTAAGGCCAGCGCGGCGCGATGTTTCTCCGTCACCTCGCTCGATATTTCGGCCCGCTTGACCCGAAGAGCGTCGGTCTCGCGCACGAGGTCCTCATACTGTCCGGCATTGATCAGGCCGGTCTCGCGCTGTAGACTCTGGATCTTGAGCCGGGTTTCGGCGACGGAGGCGCGGTATTCGTCGAGCGCATCGCGCCCACCGACCTCGCGCACCGTCACCTCGTCATTTCGCAACGCATCGATCTCGTTGAAGAAGGCGTGCAACAGCGCTTCGCCGCGCTCCTGCGCATCCTCGGGCGAATTGCCGACGGTCTCGATATGGATCAGGCCGGTCTGGTCCACAAGGTTGATCCGGGGCGCGCCGAAATCCTGCCGGCGCATGTCCACGCTGCCGGCGGCGGCTGCGAGGATACGGTCGGCGGCCAGGAGGCGCTTGTAGGTTTCGGTCGGGCTGACCGACGAGCTGGCGAAGGGAGAGTTCGCAAAGGAGGAGGCCTGGCCGATCTGGTCGAGATTGACAGAGGCCGACGCGCCCGATCCCGGCAGGATCAGAGACATCGACGAGGTGTAGCGCAGTGGCGCCGTCGAGAGGTAGCCGTAGATCGGCGCCCACAAGGTGACCGCGCCCAACAGGAACAGGAAGAGATAGCGCGGCAGGCGGCCGGCATCGTTGATCCGTCCGCCCCGGAAGATCCGCGCGAAGGTCAGGCTGCGCAGTGGCATACGCAGGAAACCACGCGAACGGGCAGGCTGGTCCGGCCCGGGTGCGAAGGTCTCGTTTGCGGTGCAGTCGGTCATTGCGGCTCTCCTTTGCCGCATGATCTATCGCGAAGCGGTCCGCTTCTGCATCCGCGCCGAGGGGTAGGTCGCGGTGCATCGGAAGGCCCGCCTATCCGACCGGATAGGGTCGCGGCTCAGAAGAGACCGGCATCCTTCGCCACCATTGCCGCCTGGGTCCGATTGGCGACGCCGATCTTGCGGTAGAGTGTCTTGACGTGGAGCTTGACCGTGGGTTCCTGCACGTCGAGATCGCGGGCGATCTCCTTGTTGGACTTGCCCTGGGTCAGCCCTTCCAGCACCTGCAACTCGCGCCGCGACAGTTTCTCGGCGAGCGCGTTCTTCGGGGCGGTCTCCTCGGCGGTCATGAAATCGAGCGGCGCATATTGCTCACCCATCGCCATGAACCGGACCGCATTGACCAGCGACTTGGCGGAGAGCGTCTTTGGCAGGAACCCGGCGGCGCCCTCGGCGAGCGCCTTCTCCGCGACCGCACGATCCGCAACGCCGGAGATCAGCGCCACGCGCTGCCCGCGCCCGGCGGCCTTGGCCCGGTCGAGCCCCGCAAGCCCGTTCATCCCGGGCATGTTGAAATCCAGCAAGACCAGATCGTGGGAATCCTCCGCGTCGATCAGCGCAAGTGCTTCGTCCAGGGTTGAGGCGGCGGAGGTCTCGATGTCCTTCTCGCTCTCGAGGAACGCGACCAATGTGTCACGCAGCAGGTCGTGGTCGTCGGCAATCAATATCTTCATTTCACTCTTCCTGCTCCCCAAACGTGGCGCAGAGCATAACGCCGCAAAAAGCGTTGTCACGGCCCAATACCCGAGAGAGACACCCGGCTATCACAACGGCTAGGTCGGCGTTCCATGTGGAGAGAGCGCTCTGTCTGCAAGGATCGGCGACGCTCCGAACGACGCCCTTCGGTAGCCAGATTGCGGGCGCCAAACCCCGTCCGGCCGTGCCGCTAACCGTTGTTCCCCGTCGCCTCTCCGTCCGCTTTGTTGAGACGAGCCCGGCAAAAAGTCAGTTTCGGATCAAACACCTGCATGATCGGAAACCCAATGACTCAAGCCTTCGCCTCGCCTCTCCCGGATCTGTCCACCGCTCGTGACATGCCTCGCCCGGCTGCCTCCTCGCCGCGCGGAACCGTGCCGCTCTTCGGCATCGATCTGGTTGACGCGCGCGGTCAGGAGGTTGTCGAACGCCTGCTGGACGGGCAGCGCCACCGCGTCGCGTTCCTGAACGCCCATTGCGCCAACCTGATGGCTCGGAACGCCGCGTATGCCGAGGCGCTTTCGACCGCCGACATGGTGCTGCCGGACGGCATCGGGGTGGAGCTTGCTGCCCGCATGACTGGCACACGCCTGACCGAAAACCTCAACGGAACGGATTTCACGCCGCGGCTGCTGCGCGAAGCCGCGCGGCGCGGCCTCACGGTGTTTCTCTTCGGCGCCGCACAGGGGGTCGCTGACGAGGCCGCGAACCGTTTGTGCCACGACATTCCCGGATTGCGGATCGCCGGCACCCGGGACGGATTCGACGGGGCCGCCGATGATGACGCGGCAATCTGGGCGATCAATGCCTCCGGCGCGGATATCGTGATCGTCGCCATGGGGGTGCCGCGGCAGGATCTCTGGCTGGCGCGGAATGCCGATCGCCTGACCGCCAAGGTCTGCCTCGGCGTTGGCGCCCTGCTCGATTTCCTCGCTGGCCGGGTGCAACGCGCGCCCGACGCCGTGCGCAGTCTCAAGATGGAATGGGCCTGGCGCCTTGCGATCGAGCCACGCCGCATGGCCGGTCGCTACCTGGTGGGCAATTTCACCTTCATGGCCCGGGCCGCCGCCCATGCCTTGGCCACCGCCGACGGGGAGGCTGCCTCGAAGCGCGGGCTGGACGTGCTTCTTTCAGCGGGCGCGTTGCTGATGCTGTCTCCGCTGCTTTTGCTGGTTGCGCTGGCGATCCGCCTGGAAAGTCGCGGGCCGATCCTTTTCACCCAAACCCGCATCGGCAAGGATGGCGTGCCTTTCAGCGTCTACAAGTTCCGCTCGATGCATATCGATGCCGAGGCGCGCCGGGCCGCCCTGTTGGCCACATCCGATCGGGACGGGGTCTGTTTCAAGTCCCGCCACGACCCGCGCGTCACCCGTGTCGGGCGGCTGCTGCGGCGCTATTCCATTGACGAGCTGCCGCAGATCCTGAACGTCCTCAAGGGCGAGATGTCGGTGATCGGCCCGCGCCCCGCGCTGCCCGAGGAGGTCGCCGCCTATCCCGCACGTGCGCTTGGCCGGCTTTCGGTGCGTCCCGGCCTGACGGGGATCTGGCAGGTCTCCGGCCGTGCCGATATCGGGTTCGACAAGATGATCGACATGGATCTCGCCTACGCGGCATCCCGCACCTTGCTGCTCGACCTGACGTTGATTGCGCTGACCTTCCGTGCCGTCATATCCGGGCGTGGCGCCTATTGAGACCCGGTCGATTTCGCTTCAGACTGCGACTGCCGCCTATCCCTTCGGATAGGTGGCAATCCTTTTGCCCGCATGACGGCCCGCGAGAGGAGATGTAGTCCGGTATTGGTAAGAAAGAGTGTGTCCCTCAGAACAGGATTTCGAGAATGTATCGGATCGCGTCGCCCCTTCGGAACAAAGCGCTGGCAGCTTGCCTCGCTCTAACGTCGGCCCTCAGCGCCGCGGTGGCGCAGGAGCTGTCCGAACCGGCGGGAGACGTTGTTCTCACGGTCAGCGGGACCATCGGCGCAACGAATGGCGACGGCGCGGCACGGTTCGATATGGACATGCTGCAAGCCATGCCGGCCCGCACACTCGTCACCACGACCATCTGGACCGAGGGGGAGCAGACCTTCACCGGTGTCGAATTGCACGCCGTCCTCGACCTTCTTGGCGTGGAGAACGGCGAGATCACCGCGACGGCGATAAACGATTACGCCGTATCCATCCCCGTTTCGGACGCCGTGAAAGACGGGCCGATTGTTGCCTATGCGCGCAACGGGGAGCCGATGTCCGTGCGCGAAAAGGGGCCCCTCTGGATCATCTATCCCTACGATTCGAGCGCGGAGTACCGCACGGAGACCACCTATGCCCGCAGCATCTGGCAACTGGACCGACTGACGATCGCCGATTAAACGCAACGTCGCTCACCGAGCGTGGGCGAGAACCTGGAGCCAGGAATGATGGGTCGCGAATTCTCCCGCGCAGGCAGCCTGTTGGGCGGCCTGCGCCTTGTTCTGGTTGCAGCCGTTGTCCTGCTGTTTTGCTTGACGATCTACTGGCTCTACGATGAGGTCCTGCGGGATCTCAAATCCCTCAATGCCGCGGACTCGGACAACGCCCAGTGGACCCTGTCGCAGGTCGAGGTCGAATATCTTTTGCTGCAACAGACCCTGAAACAGGCCGACCCCAGCGATCCCGCCTGGCTTGCAGAGCTCCGCAAACGCTACGACATCTTCTACAGCCGGATCACGACCGTGCAGACCGGCTCCCCCTATGCACGGCTGCACCAGAGCTTCGAGTTCGAGCATCATCTCATCAATGTGAAGGATTTCCTTGATGGGATGACGCCCGTCATCGACGCTGACGACGAGACGCTTGGCAACGCGGTTCCGTCGCTTGTCGCCGAGACGGAAGCGTTGCGCGACGATGTCCGTGCTTTGGCGCTCAACGGGCTCGGGCAGTTTGCCGAGATCGCCGACGAACGCCGCGCCGAAGTTGCCCAGACACTTCGACACCTCGTCCTTGCCATGGTCGGCCTGGTGATCGTCCTGCTCTGTCTTGTCACCATCCTCTACAAGATGAACCGGGCCTCCGTGGACCGTGCCGTGGAGCAGCGCCGCTTGTCGGGCCAGATGCGGGCCATCATCGGCTCCTCGCTCGATGCGGTGGTGGTGGCCGATGATGCGGGCCGCGTCCGGGTGTTCAACGGCCCGGCCGAGGATGTCTTCGGCTACACCGAGGCCGAAGCGGTCGGAGAAATGCTTTCCGACCTGATCATTCCCGAAAAATACGCCGCGGCGCATTCGGCTGGCCTGAAACGGTTTGTCGAGACCCGACAAAAACGGGTTGTCGGGGCAGGGCGCGTGGAGCTGGAAGGCAAACGGAAGTCGGGAGAGCTCTTCCCGGTCGAGCTCTCGATCGATGTTGCCGAGAGCGAAGACGAGACCATCTTCGTCTCTTATCTGCGCGACATCACCGACCGGCGCCTGGCCGAGCAGGAACTGATCGAAACCCGCGACCGCGCGCTTGCCGGAGAGAAGGCAAAGGCCGAGTTCCTTGCCATGATGAGCCACGAGATGCGCACGCCGCTCAACGGCTTGCTGGGCACGCTCACGCTGCTGCGGGAGACCGATCTCACCGAGCGCCAGGTGACCTTTCTCGACAACATGGACGTCTCCGGGCAATTGCTCCTGCATCACGTCAATGACGTGCTCGACATTTCGAAATTCGAGGCCGGGCGGATCCAGATTGAAAACGTCCCCTTCGACCTCGACGGGTTGCTGAACGAAATCGTGGGCGGTCAGAGCAGCGTGGCAGCGACGCATGGAAACACGCTGGCCTGCACATGGGTCTCGCAGACACCCGGCGAAGTTCGCGGCGATCCCGTGCGCCTTCGGCAGGTCGTCCTGAACCTCGTCAACAACGCTATCAAGTTCACCCAGTCGGGCGATGTCCGGCTGGAGGCGGAGAGGATCGGCGAGGGGCGGCGGCCGATGTTCGAGTTTCGCGTGATCGATGACGGAATTGGCATTGCCGAGAAGGACATGGAGCGGATCTTCAACGATTTCGAGACGCTCGACCGCTCCTATGGCCGGATCGCGGGCGGAACCGGCCTGGGTCTGGGGATCGCGCGGCGTCTGGTCGAGGCCATGGGGGGCGAGATCGGTGCCGAGAGCGAGGAAGGCGAAGGCAGCCTGTTCTGGGTGCGCGTACCGCTCGAAACCGCTGTCAGCCACAGGGCCAGCGCCGCCAAGCCGACCCGCGCCGCTCCGCGCAACAAGTTGGACGTGCTGATCGTCGAGGATAACGAGATCAACCGCCAGGTCCTTGAGGCGATGCTGCTTCAGGACGGGCACAGCGTGGTACAGGCGGTCAATGGGAAGGAAGGTGTGGAGGCGGCCACGGCCAGGCGGTTTGACGTGATCCTGATGGATATCAGCATGCCGGTCATGGATGGTGTCTCGGCGACACGGGCGATCCGCGAAGGGCACGGTCCCTGTCACGACATTCCAATTCTTGCAGTCACCGCACATGCGATGCCCGGTGATCGGGAAACCTTCCGGGACGCTGGAATGTCGGCTCTTGTCACCAAGCCGATCGTTCGGGACGAGTTGCGGGACGCCCTTGATCGTTTTGGCAGTCTCGCCGTCAGCGCGGCGGGGACGGACGTGGTGGAGGATGACGGTTCCGACGATGGGTTTGCGCCGCAAGACCTGCAGGAACTCGTCCAGACGCTCGGCTCCGAGCGCGCAGCTGTGCTTCTGGCAGAGTTCATCCGCGAAACGGATGCCGGTGTTGACGCGCTTGAACGAGGCGAGGCGAGCGGTGTCGAGCTTTCCGAACTGATCCGCTCCGTCCATCAGATGGCCGGGTCCTGTGGAACCTTTGGTGCGACCCGGATGAGGATGGCGCTGTTCGATATCGAGACGCAGGCAAAGTCAGGCGACGCGGCCGGCGCTCGCGCGGGCATCGGCAAGCTTCCGGAACTCTGGTACAGGGACCGGAGCCATTTCGAGCGTTTCAAACTGGATGCGTAAAGGCAGGCCGGGGTCATGACACACTCGCAGTCTGTGTGACGGAACCGTCATGTGGGAGAAGGGCCGGCGACCGCTGGAGCATGAACTGTTCTCGCGCCGATCTGGCAGCTCCGCGCCGACACATCGTCAAGAGATCCGGTCACGCAACGAGGCGTGAAGCGGGGCAGGGGGGATCAAACGAGACCGGTGCCGGGACACGCCGTGGCGGGGCTGCTCACTCCGAAAGAACCGCAGGATCGAAACCGCCGCTGCGCCATTGCTGCAATGCAGATCTGAAATTGGGTCCCGGAACACCATCGATCGTGCCCGCGTAATACCCGGCCAGTTGCAGGAGTGCCTGAACCTCTTTCATCGTGTTCGTCGACCATTCGGCGGCATTCGTGTTCAGTTGCGCTATGGTGCTCCCGTCGTCCTCGGCGGCGCCGCGGAGCAGCATTCTGGCAGCTTGCGCGCTGTCTTGTTCTACCCCGCGCCCTTCGTCCAGAAGGATCGCCGCAGCAAGATAGCCCTGGGATTCGCCATTCCGTGCGGCCTTCTGGAAATAGCCGAGCGCCTCGGTGGGGTCCCCAACAACCCCCTCCTGCGACAGGACACCGAGATTGAAGGTTGCCTTGGCAGAGCCCCCCGACGCTGCCTGTTTGAGCAGCTCGACCGCACGCACCTCGTCCTGTTGAACATCTTTTCCTTCGAGGAGGCTCACAGCGAGGTTGATCATCGCATCGAAACTTCCGTTCTCGGCCGCCCGTTCATAGAGTTTCCGTGCTTCGTCGAGATCTTGCGGGACCCCGATCCCGCTTTCATGGAGCTGCGCAAGGGACACGATCGCGCGCAGGTCACCACGGTTGGACGCTTGCCTGTAAAGCGCCACGGCGCGGTCAATGTCGCCTGCCGCGATTGTCGCCCTGGCCAGCAAGGCGGTGTAATGGGGCAGTTCGGGCGACTGCGCCGCGGCCGCGCTGCAGGCCTGAATCGCCGTCATGGCGTTCTTCTGAAGGCGATCGAACGGCACACCGGGTTCGCTCCCGGTCGCGTCGCGCGGATGGGTTGCCAGGCGTTTGCAGATCCCGGCCGGTGTCGCGCTTTCCGGATCCGGAAGTGACTCGATCAATCGCTGGGCCTGATCGGCATTGGCGCCATCGGGGTATTTCGCAAGGTAATATTCCAGGAGTGGGCGCAGTCGGCTTCGTTGAGCCAGAGCCCAGATCCGGGCGGCCTCCGCCCCCTCTTCCTCGGCGGAAAGCGAACGGGTCGCGGTCCTCGCGCCCCCGGTATCCTCGAGAAAGGCCATGACCTCTTCGACATGCGCCCCTTCGGGATAGCGGTCGAGATAGAGGCTCATCAGCGTCGGCTCCTGTGCCTTGGCCGCGACCTGCCACAACAGGGTATCCTCCGATGCGGTCGCGGGGCTGGTGTCGAAGCGGAACTGACGCGTGAGAGAGGAATTGTCCCAGGGGACCTGGCGTCCGCCGGTCGCGGCCAGGACGTCCCGTCGAACGGAGATCATGAGATCCGAGATGTCTTCGCCGGGCGTGTAGATGTGATTGAGCAGGGCCTCGGTGAAGAAGCTGTTCCGCCCTGTCCCGTCATAGGCGACGTTGTCGGGTTGGGTCGCATAGGTGAAGAGGAAATTCGCATCGCTGCCGACACGCGCGAGGCCGTTTCCGGCCAGGTCGATCCCGTCACCTTCGAACGGATTGTCCCGGCAGGCGTCCAGGATCACGAGCCGGATTCCCTGGGATTTCTCCATCTGCGCGACGAATTCACCGAGCGCGACGGTCTGCTCCGAAATGTCTTGCGCAGACTGGATCGTCGCGTCCACGGGCAGGAGGTAGTTGGCTCCGTTGACCTGGAAACCGTGCCCGGCATAGAACAGCAGCGCGACGTCGCTCTCCTCTGCCGCCATGCCGAAATCACGCGACCTGGCGAGCATCTCTTCCCGCGTCAGATCCAGTCCGAGAAAGACCTCGAAGCCAAGACCCTCGAGCGCGATTGCGAGATCGGACGCATCGTTGATCGGGTTGTCGAGAGGGCTCACGGTCTCATAGTCAGAGTTTCCGATGACGAGAGCCGTTCGCGACTCGGCCAATCCCATGCCAGCCCCCAAGGTCGCGACGACCAAGGGCGCGAGTAAGCGCAACACGAGCACGGTTGAATCTCCCAGATGTTAAAGACCGATGGCGCGAGAGAGGCCTATCTCGGCTTTTTCTACCGCGGCTACAACCGTTTCTACCTGCTGCCGCTGCACGCTGGCAAGTTCTGGGTCTTCCGCCCGGATGAGGGAGATCTCCTTGCGGATTTCCTGTTGCGCCCCGCGCAGGATCGTTCTCGCCTGCAGACCGGCCTCGCGCCGGATGGCAGCACGCTCCACGACGGTCGTGGCAAGCGCGAGCTTGCGCCCGGCATCCTCGCCGACCGCCCGGAGCCCGGAGCTCGCGTCGCGGATGATATTGGCGACGTTGTCCATCTCCGGCGGAAGCCCTTCGCTGATCGCTTCCAGACTGTCCGCGAAGTCCTCCGTGGCATCCGCGAGGCAGGACAGGTACTGGCTCACATCTTCGCCCTGCGACGCGCAATCCGTGATCCGTTGCTCGAAGCTCGTATTGGCATCATCCAGCGTTTGCAGCGCCGCGCGCGCCTGGGAGACCGGGATCACCAGGGTTCCACCGCCGCTGATCGTGGTGTCGATCGTCGGGGTGATCTCGATTTTTGGCAGTGGCACCGGCAGGATGATCGTCTCTTCGGGCTCCTCAACGTCAGGCGGCTCGACGGGAGGCTCGACCGGATCAGGCGTGACGGTGGCGGTGCCTTCAAGGGCGACAACCCTGTAGGGCATCCCGCTCGCACTGCTCAGACCGCTGGTATCGACCGAGAAACCCGTCGTTCCGACCGCGTCGCTGTCAAATGCAAGAGTGGCGAAGATCGGGGATGTGTCCAGGCTGTCAGGGTCTCGGTAGAACCGGTAGATTGACGGGCCGCCATAGACGGTCCCGGTGGTCGACGCCGTTGGCACGTCGCTCTCGGACACCGTGAGATCGTCGGGGATGGCGAAAACGACCGGCGAGGTGGCCATGAGGGCAGGGTAGAAACCGCTCCCTCCCGGCGCCCAGACATCCGTGCTCGTCGAGGAAATCCATCCCAGGTCGATCGCGAGGTCATACATGAACTGCGTGTCCTGGAACTCGGCCGTGGTCAGCGGGGCTCCGCCGGCACTCGTTCCCTGGCCAGAGCTCTCGAAATCCCAGAACGAGTCCTCGACGGTTCCGAGATTCTCGCCGATTAACCCGCCAAGGGTTTCAAAGGCGCCTCCGGACGCGGTGAGTTCCCCTGTGGAAAAGGTTCTTGCGATCGATCCCACCCGGCCTTCGCCGTCATCGTCATTCGAGCCGACAAGGCCGCCCAGGATCGTCTCACCGCTCGTGGCGAAGTTCGTTCCCGAGACATCCGACATCGAATAGGCATCCTCGATCTCGCCGAAGTTCCGGCCGACAAGTCCGCCGCCATAGATCGTCCCGTTCACGATAGCCTCGACCGAGCCAGTGCTGTGCGACTGTTCGATAAGCCCATAGTTGACGCCGACAAGCCCTCCAGCCTCGACAACGCTGCCTTCGCCGACTTCGACGAAGACATCGGCGGTCGAATAGCTCTGGGAGATGACACCGTCGTTGAAACCGACAAGCCCGCCTCCGGTGCCTTCAAAGGCACTGAAGGAGCCGGTTGTTCTGACACCGCTCACGGTCCCGAAGTTTTCGGCCGCCAGGATCCCGCCAATGAAGGACGACACGTTGGCGTTGGTGATCGACAGGTCCTGAACGGTTCCGAAAATGATACCGAACAAGCCGCCGTAAGAGAAACCGTCGAGGAAAAGCCCGTCGATCGCGTGGCGGTTTCCATCCAGTGTGCCGTAGAAGACCTCGATCGGAAAGAACCCGTCGCCGTCGTTCCAGCCCGTCGTACCAGAGGCATCTATGTCATTTGCCAACCCGAAGTTCAGGGTGCTCAGACTTTCGCTGTCGACGCCCTGGACCCCGAAGATGTCGAAAAGTTGGTAAGGCGACCCTGTCGAGCCGTCACCGCCAAGGGCGCGCAGGAAACTGCGGCGATCTGGTTCGAAGCCAAGCTGGAAATCGTCGGCGGAGAAATCGGCCGGACTGGATCCGACCTGCTGCCAGTCGCCGATCGACAGGATGAACGTAGCCACGTCGATATCCGCAGACGCTCCGGCAAGGATGGGACTCGAGGGGTCGCTTCCGCCGGCGGCCACGAATGTGAGTTCGCCGTCTGGGGCGAAGATAGGCGCGTCGAGACGGATGCTGCCCGCGCGCGCGGTAAAGTCGATGGAAGCCGTGCTGCCGGCATCGGTGTCCGGCGCTGAAATCGCGCCGGAGACGGTGATATCGCCACCCGAATTGAAGGCGATGGTGGATTCAGGGGCGGTGATGACTCCCCGCGTTTCGAGGGTGGACTCGGCGTCGAACACGATGTCGGCCTCCGCGGCCTCTATGTCGCTCGTGACGAGCACGCTCCCATCCGCGGAGGTGAATTCCAGGTCCGCGCCGTCGGCCTCGATCGTTGTCCCGGTCACCGACAGGCCGGTGTCGCCTGAGAGGAAGAGTGTTGCCGCGTCGGGCGCGATGATATCTCCGGTCACGATTGTCGTACCGGCGGTGGCAAGGTCGATTGTTGCGCCGGTCCCGGCGGAAATGTCGCCATTCACGGTTAGGTCGCCAGAGGGGCTGAGTCTGAGGCTCCCGGTGCCGATCGTTATGTCGCCGGATGTCCGGATGAAATCCGTCGCCGTCATCGTTACGTCGCCGGAATTCGTCGAGATGCTACCGGATGTCTGGATGTAATCACCGGCCGTCATTGTTATGTCGCCGGTATTCGTCGAGATGTCCGAACTGGTGTCGATGAAGCCGCCGGCGGTGAGAATGGCGTCGCCAGCACCGGTGGACGTAATATCCCCGGTTCGCAGGACGATGTTGTTGTCCGCCACAAGGGTGAGCGATTGTGGCGTGCTCCAGGTCACATCCGCGTCGACCGTGATGTTGCCCGGTTGGGAGCCAGGCACCTCGGTGTCGTTCGTTGTGACGATGACGTTCGAAAGTTCAAGTTGGTCGGTGATGGTCGATGCCAGCAGGATCGAGCCGTCATTCGCCGGATCTGCGCCCTCGGTTTCGGCGTAATAGGTGTCGCCATCCGACGTAGTTTCAATGAAAAACGGGTCTTCCGGGGGGATGTCGTCGATGATGATATTGTATGGGTCAAGCAACAACGTGCCGGTCTCGCCGTTCGGCGCCTGCGTGTCCACCAATCCGGCGAAGGCGAGTTTGGCCTTGCCGGAGACCTCCACGAGGCCGCCGTCACCGCCATCGGCCCCGCCCCGGGACGAGATCTGCCCAGCGAAACTGGTATACTCGTCGGACCAGACGATGACCGTTCCGCCGTCGCCCTCGTTGCCGCCATCGGAGATGATCCGGGTGTCGGCATCGACAGTCGTGATCCAGGATGTCTGCAAGTCTCCGCCACCCTGGAATTCGCCTCCGACGCGGATATCGCCACCGCTTCCGGACCCTGTGCCGCTGGCGTCGAGCGTCGCACCGGCAAGCCCGATTGCTTCTCCGGTGATGGTGATCGATCCGCCATTCTCCGGCCGCGCCGCCGGCCGGGGCGAGCTTTCAACCAGCGCGACGCGCGCCGATGTATCGATCTTTCCGGTGACGGTGACGACACCGCCGCTTCCACCGAGCACAACGGCTCCGGAGACGCCGCCCACCGAGCGCGCTTCGATCACGCCGGACATGTTGACGACCCGGCGCGCCGCATCGCGGGCGCTGGCGGCCTTCAGGTGCACGATGCCGCCGTCGGCTTCAATGCGACCGGAGTTTGAGACCAGCGCTTCCATGGTATCGTCGGCAGTGTCCGAGGGAACGGCAACCTGCAGGAAACCGTCGCCAGAGATATCGAGCGTCACTTCCTCGCCCGCGCCGAGCCCGACCTTTCCCAATGGTACCCGGATCAGGCCGGAATTGCTGACGCGGCCGCCGATCAGGGCAGCATACCCGCCCGGAACGATCGAGATCGTCCCCGCGTTCTCGACCGAATTGGACGTGCCATTCCCGCGATAGCGCAGCGCGCCGTTCATGAAATCGTCGTCGGAGATGTCCAGCGTGGAGGCAACAAACCCCGATGCACTGATCATGCCGCTTGGGCCGATATAGATACCGTTCGGATTCACCAGGTGCACCTGGCCATTGGCGCTCAACTGACCAAGGATCTCGCTGGTGGCGGAGCCGGTGACCCGGTTCAGGATTGCGCTCTGCGAGGAGGGCTGCCGAAAGTCGAGGCGGGCGTCCGTCCCGATCGAGAAGCCATCCCAGTTCACGACCGCGGAATCCGAGGACTGGTTGATCGTCATCCGGGTTGAGCTTGATTGGGAAATGACGGCATCGCCCGCGGCCACGGAGCCGCCGGTTGGCAAGGATTGTGCCAGTGCCGTGCTCGTCCAGAGCAAGGCTGCCAGTGATCCGAACAGCCGGGACAGCGGCTTAGAACCTGCGGCTGGCAATGATCGTGAAACGATTCCCATCTGACCCCAAGTCATCTCGTTCCCCCCTCCCATATTCGACCCGCACAGATCCGGACCGGTACGGCGATTCCTCAATGGTCATGAGGTCGGCTCCGATCCCGTAAGAATATGCGCTTGCCTCGTCTTTTTCAAAAATAGTCGGTTCCTCGAGGCTGACCGCGCCGTAGGCTCCGAAAGTATAGAGGTTGCTCAGAAGCGGGAAGCCGAAGAGATCGAATTTCTGCAACCGGCCGAGTTCTGTTCGCACGACCCAGCCACTGTCGCCCCGGACATCTCCGGCATCGAAGGTCGAAAGCTCGCTGGTATTGGCAATGGTGAACTGTTCGGATGTCACAAGCGCTTCTCCGAAACTGCTCTGAATGCGACCGTTGACCGCGAGAGACCAGTTCGGCGAGAGCGGGCGGTCATACGCCGCCGCGAACACGAGCTTGGTGAAGTCCTTGCTCGCGCCCTGTCGTGACAATGGCGTGTCGTCGGAACTAGACTCCGTATCGGCCCCGAACCCTTTCGACAGGACTACGCTTGCCTGAAGAAACGAGCCGTTCTCGAAGTTCCAGCTGCCGTCGATGCTCGCTCTGAGGGCGCTGAAATTGTCCTCGTAGATCGGAAATTCGGTGGAGCCGAGGAGAAGGTCCTGCGAGTCCCAGACGCGGTCGAAGATCAGTTGCGTCGAGAGGTTGCGCTGCCGGGATCGAATCCACGGGTAGAAGAGGCGGAAAGACAGGCGGTCGAAGGAGCTCTCATTGGGGAAAAGGTCCACATCCGGCTGCGAGTCGCTCGAGGTTCCTTCGATATTGAATGTCAGGCCGTCATATCCGATCGGGAAGACCGCGCCCGCGGCAAGGTATCGGTACCTCGCGGAATCCGTGAAATAGTCGACCGGTGAGCCACCCGCGCGGAGATAGATAGTCTCGCCCATCTTGAGGGCGCCGTTCATCTCGGCGCCAAAGCTCAGGTTCAGTGTTCCAAGGTCGTCCGAAAGCGTGTTGTCGAGGCCGACAAACCCGGTGTACTTGCGGAAATCGCCATCGATCACAAGCTCGGTGCCGCCGGCGCTTTGGCCGGTCGCGAGCGTCGAGGACAGGCTCGCGCCGTAGGTGTCCCCGGCCAGAAGCAGGGCGCGTTCGATATCTTCCAGGCGAACCTGGCGCTGCTGGGCCAAGGGGGCCGTGATCTGGACCGCCCGTGCACGTGCCGGGTCAGGGACGCCCGTTGCATCGATCCGTTCGATGAAGCCGTCGACGATCACGATGCGCAAGGTGCCGCCATCGCGGATTTCCTGCTGCGGGAGCACCACCCGGCTGAGAACGTAGCCTGCGTTGGAATAAGCCGCCTCCAACTGGCTGGTCGCCAGGAAGATCTCGGAGACCTGCACCCGCTTGCCGGCCAGGCTCTGCTCGAAGGCGGCATTCGCTTCGGCCAATTGCGGGAAGGCACCTTCAATACGAACGTTCCCTACGCTCACGGAGAGCCGATCGGCGCCCGCCGGAACCACGGCGCCGGGATCGCGAGCGACCCGGACTGTGCCCGCGGATTGCTGGCCTTGCGGTTCGAATGTCGACGGCACGAGATTGCCCGCGCCCTGTGCGAGCGCATGTTGAGGGAACAACATCTGCAGCAGCAGCGGAATTGCCACAGCAATCCCTGGGTGGCGTTGAAGCATTGCAGTCCTCGTTCTTTGTCCGGATCCCGACAGCCCAACTGTGCCACAATTCAACCAGAACAGGTTACCTAATGGCAACAGCCTCGATCAGGGCGAGAACCTGTTGTTTTCTCGCACACCTCTCAGTGCAAGACCTGCGCGTTCCATTTTGCCGGCCCAGGTTCTGTCGAAGCCAGCGCGGTCCCCGGTTGGCGTGGCCGAGCTTGCAGGAACCATTCCAACTTGGAGCGGAACAAGGGGCAGGGTAAGTACCTGATTTGAAAAGAGTTTGATCCCGTCTGGCTGCCCGCCTGTCGGCGCAAACAAAATGACCGAGCCCCGCTTGAAGGCAGGGATCGGTCACTGGCATGGCCGTGTCGGCCGTCTTGGGAGCGGTGGACGCTCTATCCTTTCAGGTCGTTGTAGAGCTGGAACGCCTTGTCAGGCGTTTCGAGTTCGTGGACGACTCGGGAAACCGCCTTGATCATTGCGACGGGATCTTCGGCCTGGAAGATGTTGCGCCCCATGTCGACGCCGGCAGCCCCTTGATCGACAGCCTTGTAAGCCATTTCGAGCGCTTCCAGTTCCGGTAGCTTCTTGCCGCCTGCGATCACGACGGGAACAGGGCAGCCGGCGACAACGCGCTCGAACCCTTCCTCGACGAAATAGGTCTTGAGATAATGCGCCCCGAGTTCCGCCGCGATGCGCGACGAGAGCCCGAAATAGCGCGCATTGCGCTCCATATCCTTGCCGACGCCGGTCACGGCCAATGTCGGAATGCCGTAGCGCATGCCGGTATCGATGAGCTTGATCACGTTGGAGATCGATTTGTGCTCGAACTCGGCGCCGATATAGACCTGTGCGGCCATGGCCGAGGCATTCAGGCGGATAGCGTCTTCGATGTCGACGGCCACCGTCTCGTTCGACAGTTCCGAGAGAATCGAGTTGCCGCCCGATGCGCGCAGCACAACCGGCTTGTCGGTTGTCGGCGGGATGCAGCTCCGGAGCGCCCCGCGCGTCGCCATCAGCACGTCCGCATGTTCGATCAGCGGGACGATGTTCAGGTCGATCCGTTCGAGCCCGGTGGTCGGACCCTGGAAGTACCCGTGGTCGAAGGCCAGCATGACGGTCCGGCCGGTCCGCGGGTTGAAGATTGAGCTGAGGCGGTTCTTCATGCCCCAATCGAGATGGGAGCTTCCCTTCAGGAAGAAGCCCTTCGTGTCGGCCGGCTGGTCGAGTCCAAAATCCTTGCCGTCCTTGATGTTGTCCAAATCGGCCATCTGTGTACCCTTCTTCTGGCGTTGCGGAGAGTCAGCTCCAATGAAAACCCCGCCGCAGCACCAGCCGCGGCGGGGCAGGTTTAAAGCGCCTCAGAAATCGTAGTTGTCGATATTCTCGGCGGTGAACACGGCACGTTCCGGCAGCAGGATGATGCCGTTATTGTCGGCTTCGAACTCATAGCCCTGCACGGCGTTCGGCGAGATCTCGACAGTGCCGATACCCGGAACGTCCAGCGTGTCGCCGACCTTCCAGTCTGCACCCTTCACCAACTCGTTGGCGATGAAGACGGAGAGCTTGCCCTGCACGACCACGTCCCAGAGACCGAACTGACCGACCGTGCCGCTCTTGACGTATTGGCGCATCGTGTTCGGGGTCGAGAACCCGGTGACGATGACATTGCCGGAGATCCCGAGATTCTCGGCTGCCTGAGCAGAGCCGGGCAGCGCGTTGGCATCCGGGCAGATGATCGCGTCGAGATCCGGATAGGTCTGATAGAGCGCGCTCGGAACCTGGACGGCCTTCTGGGCGTCATTGTTGGAGAACTCGGTCGCCACGATTTCCCAGCTCGGATAGTCCTTGGCAATGATCGCCTTGGCTTGTTCGGCCCACTGGTTCTGGTCTGTTACGGTCGGCGACGAATAGTGAAAGGCGACCTTCTTGTCGGCCGTGGGATCGTCCATCTGGTCTGCGGCCATTTTGACCAGCAGCGCACCAAGCTGTTCGGCGGTGCCCTGGTTTATGTAGTAGGAGCGGCATTCCGGGCTGACATCGGAATCCCAGGTCAGAACCTTGACGCCGCGCTTCTGGGCCCGCTTGAGCGACTCGCAGAGACCTTGGGGCGACAGCGACGAGATCGCAATCGCGTTGAAGCCCTGGTTGACGAAGTTGTTGATGAACTCGACCTGGCCCGAAACGCTTGCTTCGGAGGGGCCGTCATATTTGACCTCGATGCCGAGCTCTTCGCCCATCGCCATCGCGCCCTTGCCACCGGATTCGAAGAATCCGACGCCGGTCAGTTTGGGAATAAACGCGACCCTGGCGTCCGCGGCGAGCCCGGCCGAGGCCGAGATGCCGAGTGTCATCGCCGAAGCAACGGCCAGTCCAATGGCTTTCATTCCGTATTTCATCACTGGTTCCTCCTCTAGATCCATTCTGTCGTCTCTGCGGCGCGTCACTCCTCTGCGCGTCGCTCATGCCTGCTTGGCATTGCCTCCAACCGTGCGCATCTCGGCCTCGTAGGCGGCCTTGTTGGCGCGGCTTGTGTTCAGGGAGGACATGCCGATCTTGAGCGCCACACTGCCGATCAGCAGCGCGCCGACGATCACGGGCACCACGTCGCTTGTGACGCCAAGGGCCAGCAGGCCCTGGCGCAGATAGCCGAGCACCAGACCGGCCAGGAACGTTCCCAGCACCGAGCCCTGGCCGCCATAGATCGACGAGCCACCGAGCACGACAGCGGTGATGATGTTCAGCAGGGCCTCGGATCCAAGATCGGACCGGGCCGATGTGAAATAGGCGGTCAGCACGAGGCCGGCGACCGCCGCCGCAAAGCCGTTCAGCGCATAGACGGTCACCAGCGTGCGGTTCACCGGCACGCCGCTGAAACGCGCGACGTCCTCGCTGACGCCGATCAATTTCAGGAACCGGCCAAAACGGGTGTGATGCAGCAGCCAGGTCGCGCCAGCCGCGATCACGACGGCGATGATCAGGGGCACCGGCACCCAGCCGATGGTTCCCGTGCCGATCCATGTAAAGCTGCGCGGAAGGCCGGTGATGCCTTCGTATTGATAGGCCTCGAAACCGCCAGCGCCATAGGCCTTGAAGCCGATGATGTCGAGCAATGTCGGCAATCCGGTGGCCACGCCGGCATAGAAGAACAGCATCGCCAGGGTGACAACCAGCGGGTTGATATCCGTCCTGGAAATCACCGTTCCGTTGAACGACCCCGCAAGCCCGCCAACGGCCAGCGCAAGGATGACCGCCAGCACGATCGGCACGCCGGCCACGAAGCTCAGCCCGAGAACGATCGAGGCCAGCCCCATGATCGAGACGCCCGAGATATCGATGCCGCCGGTCATGATCACCAGCGTCAGCCCGACGGCGGCGATAATGACGTGGATGAAGTCACAGGTGGAGAACAGCAGGTTCTCGATGTTGAGAAAGGCCGGGTTGATCAGGCCGAGCACCATGAGTTCCGCCACCAGCACCACGGCCAGCATGAACTCCCAGCTCTTGAACCATTTGGACGTCATGTGGCGATCTCCATGGGTTGCAGCCTGTCGGCTTCCTGCTCGGAGCGGCGCATTTCGGCGGCACGGGCAGCGAGCTGACGTTTCTGGACGGTGCGCCGGATCAGGTAGTCGAAGATGACCACGGCCAGCAGAACCGCGCCGGCAACGGCGTTGTTCCAGGAGCCCGGCACCTTGAGAAAGATCATCATCGAGTCGACGGTCGTCAGGAACATCGCGCCGATGACGGCGGAGTAGATGCTGCCCGTGCCGCCCATCAGGCTCACGCCGCCGAGCACCACCGCCGCGATGGCCTTGAGCTCCTGCCCGTTGCCGGTCTGCATGGGCACGAAGCCGATCTGACCAACGAAGACAATCGCGGCGGCCCCGGCAAACAGGCCGGACAGCGCATAGGCGGCAAAGACGGTGGCGTTCACGTTGATGCCCAGCAGATAGGCCCCCTCGCGATTGTCACCGACGGCGTAGAAATAGCGCGCGGCCCGTATCCGGCTGAGCAGGATCGCCACGACGATCACCAGCACCAGCACCGCCCAGACCATCAGTGGCACGTTCAGGAAGCGGGTCACTGCGATTGACTTGATGTTTTGCGGGATCGACTCGATCCAGCTTCCACCCGTCAACACCCGCATGAAGCCGCGATAGGCGCCAAGCGTGCCGAGCGTCATGATGATCGGCGGGATGCCGACATAGACCACGCCAACCGAGTTCACCATGCCGGCCAGCATGCCGGTGATCAGCGCAAAGAGGATCGCGACCGGCAGCGGCATGCCGGCATTGAGCGAGAACCCGAAGATCACCGCCGACAGCCCGGCAATCGCGCCCACCGAGACATCGATGCCGCGGGTCTGGACCACGAACATCTGCCCGATTGCGATCAGCATCAGGAACAGCGACGAGTTGACGATGTTGATGAGCGCGATCGGGTTGAGCACCGCCTTGTTGACCGAGGCCACGGCCAGGACCATGGCGACCAGCAGGATCAGGACAAGGAATTCCCGACTTTTCAGTATCCGCATCATGCCAGCACATCTCCGTTCGTGTCGAAGGCCGCAGCGGAGATCTGTTCGACGCCGCGCACCCCCGGTGGCAATTCCCGCAACCGCCCGCGTTTCATGATCAGGATGCGGTCGCTGATCTCGGCGATCTCGCCGACCTCGGAGGAGATCACGACGATCCCGACGCCATCGGCGACAAGCTCAAGGATGATCCGGTAGACATCCTGACGCGCGCGGGCATCGATGCCGCGTGTCGGCTCGTCGAGGATGATGACGCGCGGCTCGGAGGCCAGGGCCTTGGCCAGGACGACCTTTTGTTGGTTGCCGCCCGAGAGCGTTCGCGCGAGCTGCAACGGCGAGGCGACCTTTATGCGCAGCCGGTCCACGAACCGTGCGGCGAGAGAGACTTCCTCTCGTTGGTTCATGTAATGGGCGTCACTCAGCGACAGCACGCCGGACGAGATCGTGTGCGCACTTGGCAAGGCCAGGAAAATCCCGTGCGCATGGCGATCTTCGGGAACATAGGACAGGCCCATTTCCTGGCTGATCCGTGGTGTTCTGTCTGTGGTGGGCGTTCCGGCGATGATGACCGATCCGGTCACGTTGCGATCAATGCCGTAAATCGCTTCGGCCAGTTCGGTTCGGCCGGAGCCGACTACGCCCGAGATTCCGACAACTTCGCCGGCCTGGACCTTGAAGCTGACATCCTGAAAGACCTGACCGCAGAGGTCGGACACTTCCAGAACGCAGGTCTCGCCAAGGGGGGAGGGCGTGTCGTGGCCTTGTGTGGACGCCGTGGTGTAATCCGCTGGCAGCATCGCTTCGACCAGCATATCCGCCGAGAGCGTATCGGCTGGCTGCGAGAGCACGAAATGCCCGTCGCGCAGGACCGAAATCGTGTCCGAGAATTCCAGAACCTCGTGCAGACGGTGCGAAATGAACAGGATGCCGATCCCTTGCGCGGAGAGCTTTCGCATCTGCTCGGCGAGGCTGGCCACTTCGCGCCGTGTCAGTGAAGAGGTGGGTTCGTCGAGGATCAGGACCCGGGCTTTGCGCAGCAAGCCCCGCACGATCTCGACCAGCTGCTGGTTGGCGATGGAGAGCCGCCCGGCCGGGGCGTTGAAATCGACATTCAGGCCGATTTCAACCGAGGTCTTGCGGGCCAGCTGAGCGTTTTCGGCCGCGTCGCCCGACAGGCCCGTCACCAGATTCTCCAGAACCGAGAGGTTTGGAAAGATATGCGGCTCCTGCGGCACCATATAGATGCCTTGCGCATGCGCGTCAGAAGGGCGGGAGAATGTCTTCGGGGTGCCGTCGATCTCGATCGTGCCGGCCGTGGGGCGATGGGCGCCCGATATGATCTTGACGATGGTCGACTTGCCGGACCCGTTCCCGCCCAGAAGGGCCAGAACCTCGCCGGAATGAATCTCGAAGTCGATTCCGCGCAGAACCGTGACGCTTTCGAAAACCTTCCAGAGCCCGCGAAGAGCGACAAGCGGAACTGTCGATCTGTCTTCGTCCTTCATTGCGGTTCTCCGTTCATGGGGTTCGTGGCGCTTTCCACGCGGCCTCGAGATTGCGGAACGCGGCACCGGGATCTGGCGCGCGGAAGATCGCGCTTCCGGATACGATGATGTCGGGTGTGATCGCGGCCGGGATCTGGATGGTCTCACCCGTCACGCCGCCGTCAATCGCGAGAACAGGGCGCGCGGGCGATACCATTTGCGCCAATGTCTGCAGGCGCTTGCAGGCAAGCGGCAGATCGGCAGGGGCGTCGCCGCGCGGATCGATGGCCACCGACAGGATCAGGTCCGGTGCCGGGTCCAGCAGCGGTGCGACCAGTTCCAGCGGTGTTCCAGGCATGACTGCAAGCCCGGCGAGGATCGGCCTCTCCAACCGCTCCGCCTCTTGTCGGATTCGGTCGAGAGCCCCGGCGGCACCAGTCGCCTCTGCATGAACGGTGATTATGTCGGCGCCAGCCCGGGCGAACGCCGCCACGTGGTCTTCCGGCGTCTCGACCATCAGATGCACATCCCGCACGCAGCCATTGCCCAATGCGGCGACAACAGCAGGCCCCACGCTGAGCGGACGGACAAACGCGCCGTCCATGACATCAACATGAGCGATGGTTCCGCCCCATCCGATCAGATCTTTCACGGCCTGATCGAGATTGCCGACATCTGCCGAGAGCACCCCGGCGCTGATCCCGCAGCATCTGGCCTTGAGCGCCTTCATTGACGTATCCGACACAGGGTCATTCTCCGGCCAGAGCGGCGTCATGATCCGGCATGACCATCTGGAAGAAATTCTTCTCCCGCGTGCCGGTCGTCATCAGATCCTTCAGCCCTTCGACCGTGACCCGATAATGTTCGGTCTGACGATGCGCATCCACGGCGGTCTCGTTCTCAAACGCTTCGTAGATCACAAAGTGATGCTCATCCTCGGGATCCTGGAGCACGTCGAAACGGTAATTTCCCGGCTCCGCGCGGGTGCCGTCAAAGTTCACCTGAAAGACCTCGAAGAACTCTTTCAGTCGACCCTGTTTGATCCGAATGTGAACGAGTTGGACGAACATTGCGCACCTCCCATTTGTTCGATTCGGCCGGGGTCAGCACCATTCCGTGGCGACTCTCTAGCTGATCATATGGCGCACCAAAAAACTTTTGATCGACTACGTCAAGCCGTGATGGATCCATAATTTCTTTTTTTGTTGAGTTTTTTGTTGAAGCTGTGTTCCTCTTGGTGTCATGTTTATCAAATGATCAACTTCTCAAGGGAGCGAAGACGCAAGAATGGCAGCTCAGGACTCCTTCCAGGACCAGACAGACGCCCCCGACGCCGACGAGATCGAGAAGATCACGCGCGCCGCCTGGCATTATTACAATGACGGCCTGACGCAGAATCAGATTGCCAACATGCTCGGAACCTCGCGGATCAAGGTCTCGCGGCTGCTCGAAAAGGGCCGCCAGACCGGCCTCATCGAGCTTCGTATCAATTCGCAATTCGGCGGTTGCCTGACATTGCAGACCGAACTGGTCGACGCGTTCGACCTCGTTGACGCCCGCGTTGTCCCGGCCGCACCGGACATTCCCTCCACTCCGCGGATCGCGCGCGCCGCGGCAAGCTTCCTGAGCCAGAAACTCGAGGCGAACGACCTGCTGGCGATCGGTTGGGGCGAGGCGACAATGACGACGCTGCGCTACATGGCGCCAACCTTTCAGCAGGCGAATGTCTCGCTTGTCAGCCTGACCGGTGGGGTTTCGGCCTATATCGGAACGACGGGCATCTATGGCCCCACCAACAATGCGCATCTGATCCCCACGCCCTTGCGCGTGTCCTCCGAAGAGCTGGCCGAGATGCTGCGCGTCGAACCTTATGTGCGGCACGTGCTGGAGATGGCCGCCACGGCGCGTTACTCGCTGATCGGGGTCGGGTCGGTGTCGAATTCGGCCACGCTGGTCCGCTACGGATACTGCTCGGCGGCCGAGATCGAGCTTTTTGCCCGGCGCGGAGCCGTGGGCGATGTTCTGGGCTTTTTCTATGACGCGGACGGTCAGATCCTCGACCTGGATCTGCACCGGCACGTGGTGGCGATCCAGCCCGGCGAGTTGAGCAAGATCCAGAACGTGGCGGCCGCGGCGGGCGGCAGTGAAAAGGTCGACGCCATTCTGGGGCTGTTGAGGGGGCGTCTCGCCAACATCCTCGTGACAGACGAGGACACGGCCCGCGAACTTCTGAGGAGAGTCGGATGAAAACCCATCTGTTGGTTCTGGACGCGGGCACCGGAAGCGGCCGCGCCGTCATTTTTGACCGCAATGGTCACCAGATCGGATTCGCGCAGGAGGAGTGGCTGCACCGGCCGGTCGAGGCTGTCCCCGGCTCGATGGAATTCGACGTCGATGGCTGCTGGGCCTTGCTGCGGCGTTGCATCGACCGGGCGCTGGAGAAATGCGGGCTGGTTGGGGCGGATATCGCCGCGATCAGCGCGACCTCGATGCGCGAGGCCATCGTTCTTTATGACGCGGCGGGCAGGGAGATCTGGGCCTGCGCCAATGTCGACAGCCGTGCATCCGCCGAAGTGGCCGAGTTGAAGGCGCGGTCGACGGAGTTCGAACGGGGATTCTACGAGATCAGCGGCGAGACCTTCGCCCTGGGGGCGCTGCCGCGCCTGAACTGGCTTCGCAAGCATGCCCCGGAGCTTTTCGCGAAGGTCCGCGCGATGTCGATGATCAATGACTGGATCGGCGCCCGGCTGACCGGCGAAATCACGATTGAACCGACAAACGGATCGACCAATGGCCTTATGGACCTCACGCAACGCGATTGGTCGGAAGAGCTGATCGAAAAGGCGGGGCTGGATCGGGCGATCTTTCCACGCGTGGTCGAGCCGGGGGCTGTGGTCGGACATGTGACGCACGCCGCGTCCGAGGAAACCGTTCTCGCCGAAGGCACGCCATTTGTTGCTGGCGGCGGAGATGTCCAGATGGGGTCTGTCGGCCTTGGCGTTCTGGGGCTTGGCGATGCGGCTGTTCTGGGCGGTACATTCTGGCAGCAGGTGGTCAATATCCCCGCCGGATCGGTCGACAAGACCATGCGCGTGCGGATCAACAACGCGGCATTGCCCGGCATGAACCAGGCCGAGGCGATCAGCTTTTTTGTCGGCCTGACTGCGCGCTGGTTTCGCGATGCCTTCTGCGCGGAGGAAGTCCGTCTGGCCGCAGAGCAGGGCCGGGACGCCTATGATCTGCTGGAAGATCTCGCAAATCAGGCGCCCGTCGGGTCCCACGGCATCATTCCGATCTTCTCGGACGCCATGGATTTCGGCAATTGGTATCATGCCGCCCCGTCCTTCCTGAACCTTTCGATCGATCCGGCCATCGCCAACAAGGGCTCGATGTTCCGGGCAATCCAGGAGAACGCGGCCATTGTCGCTGCCGTCAACCTGGCGCGGGTCGAGGAATTTGCGAAAGTTGACAGCTCCGGTCCGCTTATCCTCGCCGGGGGAGCGTCCAAGGGGCGGCTCTGGCCACAGATCGTTGCCGACGTCACCGGGCGCCAGCTTCGGATTCCTAGGGTCCGCGAGGCGACCGCCCTGGGCGCGGCGGCGGCCGCCGCGACGGGTATCGGACAATATGCCAGCCTTGCCGAGGCCGGGCGAGATTTTGTCGAATGGGAGAAGACGGTCGAGCCGAACCTGGATCACCGTGCCGCCTATGATGACGCAACGGGGCGTTGGAAAGCGGCATATGCCGCTCAGAAAGCTCTGGTCGATGCCGGTGTAACGACATCCCTCTGGAGCGCTCCCGGTACGTGACGCGTGGGCGGCCTCTGCATCGGCTGCATGGCAGAGAAGCCTCGCCCGCGATCCCGGTCGGTCGGGACGGGTGGTCAGGCCCGGATGTCAGACGGTGAGGTGATCCTGATCTCGCGAGGGTAACCGCCAGCGGCCTCCATCGGCGACGCACCCCGAGCCATCGTATCGGCTGCAGCGACCGGCCCAAAGTCCAGATGCACCAGCCTCGAAAGGTCCGGAATCGAGATCTGGAAGACACCGAACTCCTCCAGCTCGATCCGTTCCAGCGGGAGATCCACCAACAGTTCCTCCTGACCGAGACGGAATGCCATCGCTCGAAGAGTTCCGTGCTCCGCGAAGGCAATCAACTTCCAAAAACCCTTCGGGATCTTCAGATCCCGGTGGGTGCGATCGCCCGCCTCGAATATCGGCCCGTTGAAGACCGAGAAGCGGGTTCCCGACGCGTTGGCCTGCTCCATGACAAGATTCTCCAGCCGCCCCCACAGCCCCTGAAGGTGGGATTGGTTGAACGCCTTGTGCTGCGGCGCGATGTTCGTCCAGAAATAGGTGTCGTGATCGGCGCGCAGGGCCGCGTCCTCGGTGTAGCCCCAGGAGCCGTCCACGCGACGGAAGAGATGTCCGCGGTCAAGGTCGTTTCCCTTGTAGAACTGGTTCCCCGCCTGTTCGGAGGCGGAAATGCGCGGATCGAAACCCCAGGGGGAAGCATCGCGCGCCGGCTTCCATGGCGCCTGCGGATCGTAATTGCCGGCCGAGACATAAGCCGTTCGCCGGTCGGCGTTCATCACGACGCTATAGTGATCGTAGTCCAGCCGCGTGCCCATGCCGTCGAGCCGCATCGCGGGCCGGCCCAGCTCCGTCGACCGCAGGGACGGCATTGGAACAGGCAGGCCAACGAAGTCGGAATCGTAGCCTGTTCGGTCGGCGAGGGGCATGGAGGTAGCAGGACGTTCCGTGTCGATCTCGGTCGGTCCGGCGGCGCTGAGCGTGGGTTGGAGCGAGGACAGTGCATTGGCGCCGCCCGACATTTCGGCGGGAACTCCGAGTGACAGCTCGATGTTCAACGGCACCGTCATGTGAATGCGGTTCCCGGCCTGGCGGGTGTGCCAGACAGACGCCGCCGACGAGACGCCTGCTTCCGGTGCGGTCCCGCCTGCGGGAACGCCGTCCAGGCTCTCGGTCTCTCGGGGCAAGGAATGGCGTTCGCGTTCCGCCATGGTCGAGAAGATCCGTCTCGGCAAGGGACGATTGAAGGCACCGTCCCGGCCTGCCTTGTCTCCGACCGCAATGACGCGCTGCACAAGGTCGAGCTCCGTGCCGGTGAACGCGCCGTCATCCATGAGCCCACGCAGATGCCGCATGATCCGGGAAATCCGGATTCCCTCGTTCGCCAGCCATTTCACGCTGTCACCGTCGCGAATATCGGCAACGTGTTTGAACGAACCGTCCTGCATCCGCAATTGACCCTGCGCGTTGAGCTCAGCGACGGCGCTGTGATGGAGGGCGACGACCTCCCATGTGTCGCTGAAGCAGGGCGAGCCGGAGGAACCGGGCTTGGTGTCGCCGGTGTAATGCGCCGCCATGTCGATCGATTTGCCGGAGTAGGAGTTGCCGGGGTCCAGTTCCGAGGGCATTGCGTAGAGCTTGCTGTCGCGGAAGATGACCTGTTTCAGACCGGCGGCCGGGTGCTGGATGATGTTGATCGCCCCTTCGGCGCGGATCTTCCCCACTCGTTCGTCGAGCGGCAGGTAGCCGTAATCCGTGATCGCAAAGCCCTGACCGAGGCTTGTCGGCGCAACCGCCACCAATGCGAAGTCCAGCGAGCGATCGGCGTGAAACAGGTCCTGCGGGCGAAGCTCGAATGTCTCGGCGGTGATCTGGCGGTAACGATAGCTGAGTTCGAAATCGAACTGCACCGCGGCTTCGCGGGCTTCGGCCTCGGTCCCGAGAACGTGGTGATTGGTCATGAGCACACCCGGCGCGACGAGGAAGCCGCTCCCGAACCCCTGGTGGGTGCTGCGATGGACGATACACCCGACCGATTTCGCAACAATGGCGCCGCGCTTGAGATACATGACCGACAGGAAGTCCTCGGCCACGCCGAGGACCCGCTCATTCAGGAGAACCGCTGTCGCGGCGCTCGTGTCGAGCTCGGCCATGGCGGCCACCTTTTGGAGCTCGGGCGGCATCTGCACGTCGCCCGGGGTATCCTTCGCGATCTGCATCAGGCGTTCGGCCATGCGCCTGGCATAGATCGGCTTGCGATCCCGGCTTTCGGCGGCAAGTGGTCCGCCCCGGACGGCGGCCTGTTCTGCCGTGTTCCGCTGCTGTTCCGCGGCCTGCCAGTTTTCTGTGGCTTGCCGAACGAGGTGGGCAGGATAGCCGCCGATCCGAGGCAGGTCAGGGGCGACCGGAGCGGTGGCCGCGCCCGTTGCGCGCTCCGCCGGGCGGCGTTCGACGCCGAGAAACTCGGCGGCAACATCCGTAACGCGCTCTGCGTGGCCGGTTTGGGCCTGGATGCGGCTGCGCAGGTCATCCTCGGAAACGGACAGGTCGTCGAGAGATTCGAAGAGGATCTGCGGCGCGTAACGCGCGCGTTCGGCCCGGGTCTTGGGAGGCTTGCCCTGAAGAAGGCTCAGCACTGCCGTGTAGACAGCCTTGTTGGACAGCATGCCGCCATGGCTGTCCTCGACAAAGGTCTTCGGCAGGCCATCGATTTCGGCCAGATCGCGCGGGACGGTGCCGTCTCCGTCCAGCGAATACAGAAATGACAGCGACTTTCCGTCCGTGCGTGTCGACACCGGCGTCCGCTCTCCGATGCCGATGATCTGGTGGAAACGATCATCGGGGGGAGGCAATTTGCGGCGTGCCTCAAGGGCGGCGTCAAGCACCGCCGCCAGCGGGCGCATCTTGCTGTCAGGCCAGTTGACGTGGTCAAAGAAGTTCTCCGTCGGACGCAGTTCCGGATCCGGCATCATTTCGACCAGACCGGGAAATCCCCGCAGGACATCCCTGACGATCTCCTCGGCCGTGTGGCTCTGGTCAAGCCGCCCGAGTTGGGCGACGAGAGTGTGCGCGTTGCGGAACACCATGACTGGGGAGTAGGACCCGCCATTCGGGGTGCCGATGGTGATGACCCGATCGATCTGCCGCGTGTCCTTGTCGCGCGCTGCAATATGCCGGGCCAGAAGGCCGCCCATGGAATGCGCAATCACGGTTATGTTTGAGTCACCGTCCGCAGCGATCTGTCGATGCGCGATCTCTCCCAACTCATCGGTTGGACGCCGCCAGTCGAAAGAGACGAACCGCACGTCGTAGCCTTTGGTGGCGAGCCGCAGCCGCAGCCGACCATAGGCAGACCAGAAGACCCCGGCCGGGATAACGCCATCATCCGCAGGCCTGTATTTCAGTTGCGACACATGCCCGAGCGCAAGGCTGGTCGGCTCGAACCAGACAAGGTTATGATCGCCGCCTTTCTTGACCGCGAGCTTGGAGCCCATGATGCCGGGAAGGACGAAAACCGTTTTCTTTCGCTTGCGGCCAAAGCCGAAAGCCTCGCTGGCCAGGGCGTCGGCCCGGTGGGATGAGAGCTCGGCCCCAAGGCTGCGCAACTCCTGATAGGTGACGTCGCCGAGATCCGTTCGCAGTTCTTCCGCATTGGTTCCGTTGAGCAATGCCGTTTCGATCTGTTGATCGGTAAGATGTGCCATGGGACGGGTCCTTCCGGAAATTGCCTTTTAGCGTCTGTGTCTCGAAACCTTTGGGATCTGGACGCACCGCATGAACGGGATTGGGGATTGGCGCGTGGCGCTGGGAAGATGGGGCAGCTTCAGACCGTAGCGTCGCTTCCTGCCAGGTAGCGCAGCGCGTTGCGCCCCGGCAGGAAGAAATAGCCGCCGCCACGGACACGCACCACGTCCTGGAAACCCTGGACGATGACTGGTCCGCGGGCGGTCGGGATTGTGAGTTGGCCACCTTTCTTGCCCCGGCCGATGATCGCGTCGACCTCATCGGTCAGCCCGTGGAACTGGCGCGACATGTTCCAGGTTTGCTGCACGAACTCGAACTGCCGTTCGATATCCGCGTTGAGGCAGAGGAACAGGACGCCACGCTCCTCGCCGCCGTCGTCACGCCGCGCCCGGTAGCCGCGCCCGCTGCGCAGGATCCGGTGGCGGTTCACGATGGACATCTGTTCCCTCGAGCCGGGCGAGAAACTGTCGCGCGGGTTGGAGCGGCGGATGTGGGAGCCAAAGGGACAGCGCGTTCCCTCCGGATCTTCGACCCCGTGCAGGAAGTCGTTGTCGGGGGAGGCCTGCGTCTCGCCGTCCCAGCCGCTGGCGGGCGCGTTTGGATGTCGGGTCAGAGAGGACCCGTCGGGCCAGCGGCCGACTGCCTTGGACTTGATCCAGATCATCAGCCGGTCGCCCGAAATCCCGGCGGGCACGCAGGGGTGGCCCTCGAACCTGTCGGCCATTTCGCGCGCCTGCGCATCGAAGCGCTCGACGTCTTGCTCCAGCTGCCGGATGACGAGGTAGGACCCGTTGCAACCGAGGTCGCGCTCGGCATTGGCGGTGCTTCGGCGCGGGTCCGGCCAGTCGAGATTGGCCGGGTCGCGGTCGAGCGCGGGGAGATGGTTTTCAGGATCGGCCGAGGCTGCGACGCTGGGAGAGGGCGGCAGGAAACCCCGGTTGTCGGGATATCCAAGCAGGAATTCCCCCGGCTCGACCACGTCCGGAGAACCCTGGTTGGCCGGCCAGCGACGTGTGCCACGCAAGATTGGCTGGGAAATCCCGTCCACGAAACCGAATGGCTCCTTGATCGGGCCGGATGGTGGCATCCGCTCGGCCTCGATCATGGCCACGCCTCCGCCTCCCGCCGCTTCGAGCGATGCGAGCAAGCCATCGGCCTGCGCGCGCGCGGCATTGTCCTCGCCTTGCGGGGCGGCCAGCAGGTAGAGCGCGGCGTCGACGGTCGTCTCGCCATGTCCCCATCGCCACGCCTCGGGTTTGTCGTCGCCAGTATCCATCAAGACCGAGCGGGCCCGGCGCGGCTCGTCCATGCCTTGCCGGAAGACGGCGGGGAAGGTGGCCATCTCGGCCTCGCCGAGACCCAGCCGCTCCAGTCCGCGCGCCGTGAACGCCAGCGCGAGGGCCGAGTCGCCCGGCTTTTCATCGCCATAGGACACGTGCGGCACGACCGTCCGCAGCCAGCCCCGCGCCGCCGCTTCGTCCTCGGGCAAACGAACGAGGCAGCAGGCCCCATCGGCCAGCGACCGCATGCCGCCAAAGGCGATCTTCTGGATCTCGGGCGCTTGCAGCGAATTGGCCCGACGTTGGCGGGAGCCAAAAAGACCGAACCATTCGCCCGCCTGATCCTCGGTTGCGGCAGTCAGCAGCCCGTGCCGCATCGCCGCGTTGAGCCGGACCGTATTGGTCGTCTTGTTGGGATAGGCGCGATACCAGAACCACGCAGGCCGCTGCTGGCGGCGGGCCCAGCGTTTGAACCGGTCTCCATCCCGGGCGCCCTCGGAGAAAAGGTTGGAGGTGCGCGGGAAGCCCAGTGTGTTGCTCCAGACGCCGGTCAGCCCATTGGCGGCCTTGGTGATGAAATCCTCAAGGTAGCTTTCCCAGCTTCCACCGAAATTGGAGAAGAACAGGAGCTTGTCGGTCCCCGGCAGCAGCACCCATCGCGCCGAGTGGATCGTTCCGATCTCGCCGAGATAGCCGGGGCGGAAACGTATCGTGGCAAGCTGGCCCACGAACCAGAAGGCGATCTTGAGCGTCAGCCGCCGAAGCAGCCCCGGTTTCATGATCGAGATCCCGGCAAGGAGGTTGATGTCGCCATCATCTTCCAGGCTCATGACATCCTGCAGGACCTTGAAATCGGGCGCGCTGTCGTCCGGTGCGTCGGTCGTCTCGCGTTTGCGCAAGCCGGTATAGACAAGCAGGAGCAGGGCAATGAGCAGGACGACCCAGCCTATGAGAGTGAGACCGGCGACAGTGATCCCTGTCCAGACGCCGCTTGCCATGCCGGCCCAGAGGCCCAGCCCGACAATCATGAGCCCGGCGAGGATCAACACAGGCCAGGTGAACGTGACGATGCCGCGCAGCACGAGGCCCGGCAGGTATCCGCGCCCGTCAGCGGCCTCGTTCGGGGCGAGGAAGGAGACATCCTCAGGCTCCATCATGCCGTTGGCCTCGGGCAGGTCGGCCACCTTTGCCCGGATCGCGTTGAGGCGTGCGAGCGGCGAACCGGTGCCGCGATCTGCGACCACCATGTCCCGCAGGCAGTTGGCGAAATCCTCCTCGCGGAAGATCCGGTCGACCGTCATGCCAGGGACGCCCCTGTGGTTCAGCCCCGGCGTGTCGAACAGGCCGATGCCGGTATCGATCACGTTCTCCCCGAGAAACCGGCGAAGCCCGCCCGCCGGTGCATAGATGCCGGCAGCGGCGAAGATGGTTGCCAGGGTCTCCTCCAGGGCTTCGGCGATCACGTCCAGCGCGGAAGACCTGTCGCCGTCATGCGAGGATTCGAGCACGAGATGCGCCTGTTCCGCCCCCGTCGCCGGGACCGTCGTGATCGACAGGAAGTGAACGCACTTGCCGCGCAACGCGGTACGGACACTGCCGCCGCGATAGGTCTCGCGGCCTTCTCGGGCCAGCACAGCGTCGGTCTCTTCCGTGCGGCCGGAGTCAAAGGGGAAGGCGAGGGTCAGGTAGGTAAAGGTCATCACATGTCTCCCAGTCTCACGACGAGTTCATCCGGAAACGGTCCGCGGGCGGCGGTGCTTACAATCTTGTCGCCGCCCGCGCGCAGCAGGTGGGCGACGAGGGCAGGGATCTGCACGGCATTGATGTCGCGTCCGGCGCAGACATGCAGCCCGTGGCCGAAATGCAGGTATCGGCACATCTCCCTCTGCGGCAGGAGGCGGCCGGGATATGCAAAGACGCTCGCATCCTGCATCGCCGCGAGGGTCACGGCGATGACCGAGGCGCCGGCGGGAATGTCACGACCGGCAAGGCGTGTGGCGTGCCGCGTCCGCCGGAGAATGATTGGGTTGTGTGGGCGATGCCGCAGCGCGTCCATGCACCAGCCATGCATTGCGGCGGGAGTGTCGAGGTCGCGGCGGACCGCCCGCAGCACCTTCGGGCGTTCGAGGATCACGCGGGCGGAATTGGCCACTGATGTCGCCGTCGTGTCGACCGCGCCAACGATCAGCCCCGCTGCCATCCAGGGCACCGCCTCCGGTTCCAGCGGCAAACTGCTCTGCGCCCGGATCAGGCCGCCGAGCACATCCGTGCCGGGCTCATCGCCACGCCGTGCGATCTCGGCGGTGAACCACTCCATCAGTTCCTTGCCCGCCGCGCGGCCTCGTGCCTGAACATCCGGATCGTCGCCGGGATTCAGGAATGTCTCGTGAAAGACCGACCGGATGACCCGCATCAGGTCTGCCTCGCTTGGCCCGGAGATGCCGAAAATCTCCGCCGCCGTACGGGCGGCGATGGGGCGGGCATAGCCGTTGATGACGTCGATCCTGCCGTTGCGGCCGCGTGCCTCCTCCAGCAGGGCGCGCGCTTCGCGGTCGAGGATGTCACGGGCGGCGCCGGCCCCGGTTTGCCGGAGCGCCGAATAAACGGCCTCGCGCTGTGGAAAGAGATCGGGATCGCCGCGATCCATCGAGAGGATGAAGGGGCCGCTCACGCCATTGATCCGCGGTGCGTTGATCGGACCGATGATGAAATCGCTGTCGCGCTCGAGCATCTCGGTGACGCTCTGCCAGTTCACCGCCAGCACGGTTCCGCGCAGCAAGATCGTGGACCGTCGTCTGGCGAGCGCGCGCGCCAGCCAAAGCGCCGCGCGCGATTCCGTCAACCGGTTGGCCAACCCGCCGCGGCTGCGCTCGCGTTTCATCGGCGGTTGCGGCGTTGGGCGGGCGAGGCGGTAGGTTTCGAGTGCAAGGATGCCGGCGCGCCGGTCGCGCATGCGTGATACGACTTCACGGTAGCCCTCGGGCAATTCCTCGATCGCCGGAAGCGGGGCGGCGAACTCGGCCGGCAGAACCAGCGGGCCGGCAAGTGCGGCGAAGATGATATCCAGATCGCCCGGCGTCGCGCCGCCGAGGAATCCGGCCTCTGCGCTCTCCGTCTCGACGGCGTCGAAAACGGTGGAGATGCTGTCGAGCGCCGCCTGCAGGCTGAAATCCTCGAGGCCGATTCCCTTGATCATCGCCTTTTGCCAGAGCCCGAAGGCATTGCGGACAATGAATTTTTGGTAGTTGGGGGCGCGGTCCAGCGCATAGCGTGTCACGGTCTCCCGGTGCTCGAGCATGAAGTGGTAATAGACCTGCACCGCCGGCCAGAAGAGCTTGTCATAGAACAGCTCGACCCATTCCTCGGCGCGGTCCCGCTCCGCCGCCGTTTCGCCGAGAACCTTGTCGCCGGGCCGGCATTTCGCATCCAGCCCGCGCAGGAAATCCTTCAACCCGACCCAGGGACCCTCGGGCGTGAGCACCAGCGGCAATTCAATTCCAACGCCGTGGCGGCGCGAAACAAATGCGTGGAAAACTGGGGCATGTGCCTGTTCTTCATATGGAATTCGGCGGCTTTCCAAAAGCCATCGAGCCATTTCCACTGGCGGTCCGAGGCGCGTGGAGACAAGGGTAATGCGCGGCCGCTCGTGAGGGCGTTCGTTCATGAAATGCTCCGACAAAAAGATCTTAATCAACACGAAAAGTGTACATGAAGCCGGTGTTTGCTCAAACAAGGAATTTACGTAACGTCCGGCAGACCTCCGGAGAGGGCGAGACTGTCCAGAATGTCGCCAAATTCAAGCCCTGCACCGTCGGGATTGAAATGGCTTGGAACGTGATCCGCAAAGCGCCATCGATACCGGCCAGATTTCTTTCGGATGACCCTAGGTAAGTCCATAAATATGTGGTAGGATTTCGGATTATGGGCTTTGGAAAGGCCAGGTTATGATTGTTGACAGGAAAGTTTTTTACCAACGATATCGGGCCATTTTCGGCGCGCTCTCTCAATCCCAGGTCGGTGGCTTCGAAGCGTTTTTTGATTTCTGGGATTCCCGGAGCGTTCTGACCGACAAGCGCTGGCTTGCCTATGCTCTGGCAACGGCATTCCACGAGACCGGCCGGCGCATGCAGGCGGTGCGTGAGGGGTTCTGCGATTCGGATGCCTGCTCGGTGCGCGCCGTGACGCGGCTTTTCAATCAGGGCCGAATAAGCCGAAACTATGCGCTGCCGCACGCAAACGGAAATAGCTATTTCGGCCGTGGATTCGTCCAGCTGACACATGGTTTCAATTACAAGAGAAGTGGTCAGAGCATTGGTCTGGGAAATCAGCTCTACGATATGCCGGACTTGGCTCTTGAAGCCGAGACCTCGGTAAAAATCACCTTCGTCGGAATGCTGATCGGAAGTTTCACGGGCAAACGTCTGGAGGATTACTTCACGGACGGAAAGAGCGATTGGAAGAATGCTCGCAAGATTATCAACGGCCTGGACAAGGCGACCCTGATTGGCGGCTACGGCAAGTCATTTGTGGGGTGCATCGAATACAAGCCGCGTGTCGACGCCGTTCCAGATCCAGATCCGAATCCCTTTGCGGAAACGCCTCCGCCGGCGACCGGGCTCGATCCCTCCGATGCCACTGCGATTCTCGCGGAAATCGACCGTCTCAAGAAACTCGTGGAAGACCTTAGCGGTATTTCGGGCGGGCCCGCGCACAGGGCGCCGCCTCCGCCTCCGGATGCAGACACCGTCTTCCTTCCGGCAGACGTGCAGCGACCAGATCGCGACCCGAACGCATGGTCCGACGTTCTCTTGGAAGGGGCGGCGCCGGAACGCGTTTTGAGCTACGAGGAATACCTGTCCTTGCCCGATGATCCAGCAGACGCCACCGAGTGAACCGAGCTTGTTTCCGAATATATGCGGGCCGGTTTTCTCGGCGCGCGACTTCGGACGGAAAGAAGGAGACGCCGAAGAGAACCATTCGTGGCAGCCGGGGCCTTTTTGTCGTTTCCGGATATTTCTTCTTTCATTGACGCATATCTTTGGCGGGACATATTGCCGTGTCGAAAACAAGTGAGCTCGGAATTGACCAACTGACCGTTGAAGGTGTTCGACGGGATTGGGTGGACCTTCGCGACTACCACTACACGCCCAGCCTGGCGACGCTGCGAGGCGAATGCCTTCCCGCGGATGTGTTTTTCGCGAATGGTGCGGGGCCGTCTTTCGGGTTGAGAGATCAGGGGGAAAACGGGCGCTGCGTTGGCTACGCCTTGGCAAACCTGATCGATATTCAACGTTCGCTGCAATCGGGCCGGAGATTGCAGCCGGACGAACAAGTGAGTGCGGACATGCTCTATTGCATGGCGCGCTTTCACGAAGCGTATGGTGAGTTTGCGACATCGCACCGGTCGGAGGGACCGTCTGGCGAAGGTGTCCGTTCGCTGCGCTCGGCGATCAAGGGGTTCTACCATCACGGTGTCTGTCTGGATCATCCGCGTGGCTGTCACATAGCGGATGCCCTGGAGCGCGCGCGCCGTTGGAAAAGCCTGTCCTATTGGGAAACGGGGTGCAGCGCGGAGCAGGCCTTTCCGTCTGTCGAACAAGCGCAGGCTGCGCACCAGATCTCGTTGGGGGCCTATTTCCGCCTCAGGCCGGTTCTGAACCACTACCACGCTGCGCTGAACGAAACCGGAGCGGTGCTGGTCTCGACCGGATTGACGGAGGGCTGGCAGGCTCCGGACCCGGACGGAAAGATTGCCCATGGTCAGGGCATTCGCCCGCTGGGAGGCGCCCATGCGGTGGTACTGGTGGGATACACGCGCGAGGGCTTCCTCGTTCTGAATTCCTGGGGAAAATGGGGCGGTTACCGGGGATATGATGGTGTCGCGCTCTGGCGATACGCGGATTGGGCGGAAAACCTGCGAGATGGGTGGGTCTTGCGTCTCGGCGTCACCGCGCCCGAAGCGTTCGATCTGACCATCGGCGAGCAGGGGACGAACCGTATATACGGCTCCATTCAAGCGGGCTCCGTTCCGTGCAGAGAGCTTCTCGGTCACTTTCTCCATCTGGATGACGGTCACCATGTCGAGTTGGGGGCCTATCCATCGACAGATGAGCTAGTCGACAAGATGATGGACTTCCTTGATGCGCGCCTGGATGCCACGAAAAACACGCCGGAGCGCCGGTATCACGGCGTGGTGGTCTGGTTTGCGGGCAGCCTTGAAACGATCGACGAGGGCTTTCCAGCGGCAGTTCGGCGCAAGAAATGGCTTCAGGAACAGGGGCTTTTCCTGATCACTGTGTTCTGGTGCAACGACTTCGTGGAACAGGCGATGGGGGTTCTGCAGCAGGTTTTTGCGGAATGTCGCGAGCTGGCTGGAAAGGATGCCGACCATCTCGACCGGCTTATCGAGACCCGCGCCCGTGGCATCGGGCGGGCGTTCTGGCGCGACATCGAACGTGCGGCGGAGCGATCCGTGGAAGGGGTCTTTGATTTTCCGCGGGACCCCCCCCCCACACAGGGCAAGAAAGGGCATGTTCATACCCTGCTGGACAAGCTCACCAGCCAGGCGAAGACATATCGCACGTCGCTGCACATCGTGACGGAAGGCGCCGGGGTCTTGCCCCTGACCGAGTGGCTTGAAATGCCCCTCGCCGGAGAGCAATCCCGGGTCGCCCAAAGCATGCAGGCAAACGCCCGCCATACGCGTCTGTGGACGCGGGCCGGCCAGGTTTCATCGGTGCAACTGGCGCTTCCGGCGATCGACCTTCTGCGCGCGCGTGGTCAAGGCGGGCTTCTGGATTTTCTGGAATTGCTGAACGACGGCGCCGAAGGGTGGCAGAGCCAGGTCAACCTTCTCGATGACGCAACGAGACCCGTGTTGGGGGAAGGCGAGGAAGTGACCGTGGGCGAGCCACCGAGGGTCCGGATCTATGTTCCCGACGGTTCTCTTGAGCGCCGTATCCATCTGGGAGATTACGGCCAGTCCATTTTACACCTTGTCGCCAACGCGTTCGAGGATCGGCGCGATCCACAGCCGGACGCGCCGGCGCGTGTGATGCTGGGCATGGCCTGCGCGCCCGATTGCATCCTCCGGGGCGAAATGGCGCTTTCGGCTGACACGGGCGAGCAGACCGACACGAAACACCCTCTTTTCAGCAGGATCAGCCAGCCTTCGGGTCAATCGGACGCGGCGGGCAAGATCGAGCAACAGGACCTGACGCGCCACGCGGCCCTGGAGAGAGAAATTTTGGAGACGATTCTGAAACTGACGAATTGAAGCACGCATCAGGACGGGCGGCGGTCTCAGCCGGTCCAAATCGGGAGGATAGAATGCCACGTATTTCACTTGACGAATTGGAAGCCCTTGTTGCCGATCCCGCGCGTCCGGACACGGACATCGCACAGTATTTCGTTCTGGACGAGACAGCGTCCCGACCGTTTGCGCCCGTTTACAAACTCGATCCGGAATTGGTCGAAATCCCAGTGGGGCCGGAAGGCCTTGAGCGGTCGGCGGCGGCGCTGAACCTGGCCAACTGGTATGCGCATACCCGGCGCATCGGCCGCTATTACGCCAAGGTGAACGGTGGATATGCCGGACCTGTGATCGTCTCCGAGGGCGATAGCTGGTTCCAGTACCCGGTGCGCCTGCATGATACGATCGACAAGCTCATGGAGCGTTACGCGGTGTATTCCCTGGGCGCGGCGGGTGACCTGCTCAAGCAGATCGCCAGGAAACAGCAATATCTCAAGGCGCTGCAGGAGACCGGAGGGTCCATCCTGCTGCTGTCCGGCGGTGGCAACGACCTCGTGGCGGGAGGGGCATTGGCCGACTATCTCGAGGAGTTCGATGTTGACCTCCGGCCCGGCGATTACCTGAAATCCAGCTTCCAGTCGCTGCTCGACAGTGCTTTTGGCCATTACGAAACGATCTGCCGGCAGGTGCTCGGCGCATTCCCGCATGTCGAGATCCTGTGTCACGGCTACGATTACCCCGTGCCCGCGTCAGGCCGCTGGCTGGGCAAGCCGATGGAAACGCGCGGTATCCGTGACAGCGGACTGCAAAAGGCGATTGCCGCGGAAATGATGGACCGGTTCAACCGCGGTCTGTGGCGCATGGCGCGGCGGTTCCGGCAGGTCACTTATATCGACTGTCGAGGTGTCGTCGGGGACAATCGTTGGTTCGACGAATTGCATCCGACCAATGCAGGCTATGCCGATGTGGCCGCCAGGTTCGATCGCGAGATCCGCCGCATCGCCAATGCCACGCCCACCCGTCGCGCACGCAGCGGCGGCCCCTTTGCCAGCGGACTCCCGGCCACGAAATCGACGCCTCGGGCAGGGCGGGCCATATCGTTGCATTGCGGTCTGAACGAGGTGGATCCGCAGCATTACGCCGGCTGGGACGGAGCGCTGGTTGCATGTGAGAACGATGCGCGGGCGATGGCGAAACTTGCCGCCGCACAAGGCTTCGAAGCGGAGATCCTCCTGACCCGGGACGCGACCCGCGAGGCCGTGGTCGCCTCCATCCGCAGCGCCGCCGAGACGTTGAAGGATGGTGACATGTTCCTGTGGACGATCTCCTGTCACGGAGGGCAGATGCCGGATCTCAACCGCGATGAGGCGCCTGACCGCGACGGCTATCTCAAGGACGAAACGCTGCTGCTCTACGATTTCCAGATCGTCGATGATGAGCTTTTCACGCTCTGGAGCGAATTCGCGCCGGGGGTGCGGATCCTCTTCGTTCCCGATTGCTGCCACTCCGGCACCAATATCCGCGCGGCGATGCCCGGGTCGCAAGCGCCGCGTATTCGCCAGATCCCGGCCGCCTATGCAGCGCGCACATTTGTACAGAACGAACGGGCCTATCGGGATTACGCCAGCCACTACGACGCGATCCGTGAAGAGGTCATCCACAATCCGCTGACGACGCCGGTCAAGGCCTCGGTCATGAGCCTGACCGCATGCCAGGATCATCAGGTCGCCATGGACGGCGCGCGGCACGGCGCGTTCACCGGGGCCGTCCTGAAGGTCTGGGCCGATGGAAAATTCAACGGCAAT
This sequence comes from Tropicimonas sp. TH_r6, assembly GCF_033101155.1. NCBI lineage: Bacteria > Pseudomonadati > Pseudomonadota > Alphaproteobacteria > Rhodobacterales > Roseobacteraceae > Tropicimonas > Tropicimonas sp. TH_r6. The sequence goes on along the minus strand of NZ_JAWMPX010000015.1, from coordinate 19,886 downwards.
TACAAAAGCTTTCGCGACGAAGTTGACAGAACTATCGACAGTCCGGACCAGACCCCGAACTTTCATTCGACAGGTGCCGAGGACCCGGCTTTCGCTGCGCAGGTGCCGTTCACCGTCTGGACAAATCCCGGTGGAACGGTGCTCGGGGCCGGCGCGCAGCTTGCGCTCGCGGCCCCGCTCAGCGGGTCCACCGCTCCGATGGCATCAGGGTCGCCCCTGGATTGGCTGACCGGCACCGAGGGGATCGAGACGGATGATCTCTCCGAAGCGGTGGTTGCGGCCATCGCGGCGGGCACCTGGCGCAGTCCCGTCGACCCGTCCGTTCGGTCGGGAGAGACTTGGGGGGATGCGCAGGCGTTTTTCGATTTCATCGGCGCGCTCGGTTTGCGGCATTTCTCGCCCGGGGAATTCGTCATTCTCGGCGACGCTCATCATGGCGCAGGGCCCTGTGCCGGCCGGAACCTCTATCCGCCACGTCACCTGTGGGGGAATGTCGTCAACACCGCGCGCGTTGTCGATGAGTTGCGCGAACGGATCGGCAAGCCGGTGGTGATCGTGAGTGCCTACCGGGCACCAGGCTACAACGCCTGTATTGGCGGCGACGGGGCGAGTGTGCACATGAGATACAATGCGCTCGACTTCAAGGTGCCGGGCATGTCCTCGGAGGACGTGGCCTGGGCGCTGCGTCAAATGCGGGATGTGGAAAACCGGTTCAGTGGCGGAATCGGGCTCTACGACAGTTTTGTCCACGTCGACACGCGGGGCTTTGATGCGACCTGGCCGGCCGCGTTCCGCGAGGCGGGAGCGCCATCCGGGACCGATCTGCGCCCGTCGGTGGCGAATCTCAGTTCTCAGGAACGGCGTGCGCAGATAGAGGGCATCGAACTCGCCGCGCCTGCGCGTCCGCTGCCCAGGGTCCGGTCGGCTTTCCGGGCTCCGTCGAACACCGACGAGGCGGCGACGCTGACAATGAAGAAGCAGAAGCTGAACGCGGCCATCGATGCGTCTGGCGTGATCTCTTTCGTGGACAACCTGACGCCGCAGCAGAAGGACGATGTCCTGCTGTCGACGCTGTTTGCCCAGCGTGCGGCGACGGCGCGAAAGAACCCGGTCACGGAAGTGCAGGCATGGTTCACCATCTATCTTGATACGTTGAGCCTGCTTGGCTGGTCCGTGGAGAGCGCACCGGAGTTGCGACAGTCCACGCTGACACAGAATGCCAGCTTCCATGACGCCATCCTGAAGATCCTCGCATCGGTGGCAACGCAGAGCCAGTTCGCCATCCTCGAACAAGCGCTGTCCTCCCTTGCCAGCCTCTCGGAAAGTTCCAGCCAGATCCGGCTCTTCGACCGGGCGACTTCGGTCACCGAGGGCGGGCATTTTCAAATCGGCGCCGCCGAGGCGAGTGGCGATGTCGTCGCAATGGCCCTGGGCGCCTTCCATTATCGCAACGAGGATGAGCGCAAGAACGTGCTTTTCGTTTCCTGGGGTGACAACGAAGTGACGTATTGGATGGGGGCGCAGAAAGTGAATTTGAGCACGAGGCTCTACGGGGAAGTGCGAGATCTCGTCAGCGAGCGGCTCGGAGAGAACAGACGCAAGCTGATTGCCGATATTGATCTGGGATAGCGAGCAGGCGCGTTGCCGGGGCTCGGAAATGCCGGAAAGAGGCGGGGAAAGTCGACCGAAACCGGATTTTTCGGTACTGTCGATTGATTTAGGAATGGGATGACCAAAGTGGATTTTCTACGCGCTATCGGGAATGCGGCAGCCAAACTTTGGAACTGGATCTGGAAAAAGCCGGGTCCATTGCGCTATTTCGTCAGTATCGTTTTCATCCTGTCGCTTGTGTTCCTGCTCTTCCTGCTTGGCTCCTTGGCGGCCCCTGTGGTCGTTACCAAATACCTTGATGCGCGTGGGGCAATCGAGAGCGCGATGCGCGGCGGTCCCGATCGTCCTGGCCAGTCAGGCTTGATCTATGTCGAAAGCCCGGAAGTCTATACGCGCCAAAGGCTTGTGAACGATCGCTACCTTCAGGACGCGTGGTTGCGCGACCGGCTGAAGGAAGTGAACGACACCGAGGCCGGTTGGATCGAAGCTGCCGAACTGGATCGACGTCAGCTCGCGTTTCGCCTTGCGGCCGGCGACACCAGCCCGGACATCTCGGAGCCGGGGTCGGACGATAGGGAGCCGATCCCGCCTGCAAACCTGTCCGAGAAAGCACTCGACCTTCTGGCGGAAGTGCCATTTTCAACCCGTTTCGAGCTCCAGTCGCAGGCACGGGACGAGATCCGCCAGCTCATCCTGGAGAATGCCCTGGACGACCGTCACGACCTGAGCGGCAACACCGTCTTTGGCCTGAAGTTCGACACGGCGATCCTGCCCGGCTCCGATGCGCGCCTGAATCCGACGGTCGTCGTAAAAATGGAACCCACGCCCCTCGATGCCCTATTGTCTTACACCGATCCGAATGGCGCGACCTCTCTGAGAGCGCCGGAAGAGTTCGTGAGCTTTTTCACCCGGCTGGGACGAAGTGCGGCCGACGAGGAGGATATTCCGGAGGAGGACAAGCGGATTGAGGCCATCCTGACGCATGTGGACGGCTACTTCCGGAACTGGCGGCGCAATGTCGAGCAGCGGGTGGAGGAGAAATGGCGGCCCCGAGAGCAGACCTGCACGCCGCAAATCCTGTCGCGGCCTCTCTGTGGGGCAGGGGGGCTGGACGACTCGGCGCGTCAAGGCATCGCGAGACTTCTGGAGCAGACAGAATATGTCGATGCGGCCCTTTCCTATGTGACGCGGTTGCCTTTGGAGGATGCCTTTCTGGCGCGGGAGCTGCGGGGGCAGATCCTCGAGAATGCGTCCGTCGAATGCCAGAAGATTTCAAAGGATGAACCGTCCAGCGCGCTTGGCAGATACCTGAAGGAGAACAAAAAGAGCAACACGACGGTAACGGTCGGTGATTTCCTGAAGGTCGAGGCGGAGAACCGCAGCACACGATATGGCCAGCTGCCGGAGCCTTGGGGACGTTTCTTCCAGACGGTTACGCGTTTCCAACTACGCGAGTACCGGGATTCCTGCGAGGTGATTGTGGATTTCGGCCTTGAGGAACCGAATGTTCAGCTCTTCTTTTACCAGGGTGAAAAAGCCCCGCGCGCGGATGCACGACAATTGTCCTGTTCAGAATGCCAGTCCACGAGCCAGTGGATTGTCCTCCCACCGCGCAATTCGAAGGTCCACAGTATTCAGGTCAACGCGGTCACGCCTGAGACGTTGCTGAATATCGAGAAGGAGACGCTTCCCATCGACTCTCACGACATTTGTCGACAGGGCGGCAGCGGGATCCCGTTCGAGCTTCCGGTGGATCCCGACGCAAGGGCGATCGCGTTGAAGGAGTATTTCGAACTCGACACGAGCGAGACCACCTGGGAGGCGTTCGCCAGGGATCAGGGTTTCTCCTGCGTGCCGGGGCGGCAGGTCCAGCTTCGGTTCGGCGCGTTCGAGTTCTTCCGCAAGATGAGCGAGGTCGAAAGCTACACCTATGCTGCCTTTCCACGCGGCGACGTGAGCGGCGTCGTGACCGAGGCGGAAACCGGCGTGTCAGCCGCTGCCGGCGGGTCCGGCGGCGGGCTTGTTGGGAAGATCGGTGGCTCCGTGGAGCAGTCGCGCCGGGAAATCGCGGCTGAACCGGCTGTGGTGAACTTCGCGGCGGGCCAATCGCGCTTGCGCAGCCCCAATCCCTGGGACGACCCCGTCGGGCAGATTTCGCCGGAACTGTTCGATTTTGGCTGGACCGTGGTGAAACCCGGCCTCAAGGACCCGATGATGGTCTCGCAATTGGTTCTGGTATCCGTGCCCGCCTATCTGGACGAGATCAAGCTGACCGTCTGGAAGGGGTTCATGGATCTCAACCGGGTCCCGTCGGATCGGGCCGCGTCGCGGGACGAGCGGCCACCATTCAATCAACTCTCTCTCGAACAGCGTATTTCCGAGCTCATGGACGGTGTCGAGCGGCGCTCCATTACCCTGAAGGTGCCGTCCGACTACAACGCGCTCGACAATATTGCCATTGACCGAACCGAGATCGTCGGACCGCAGATCGACACGGCACAGCTCGGGGCGGCCAGTGAGAACGGCACCTCGCTGGACGTGTTCAGTCGGCTTTGGGACAACAATTGCCTGCGTCCGATCCGGACAATCGAGAACGAGCAGGAACGTTTCAGCCTGAGCCTCGTTATTCCCGGGGAGCGCTTGTGGCGCTCCACTGTGGTGACACTCATGGGCCAGAAGGCCGACAGGATCGAGGTCATGCCGGACATGCGGGGCATCGTCGCGAGCTTCTCGTTCGCGGAAGTTCCGCAAAGGCGGACCGCTGAGTGGGATCTCTGGGTCTGGACGAGCGAAGGCAAGGCGCGGGAAAAAATCACCATCTGTCCACCGGTCGATGTCGGCGAAGCGGCCGCGACACCGGAGGCGACACCTGCCGAGGCCGGGCAGGCTGCGGCGCAGCCTTGACCCGAGGGCCACGAAGAGAGGACGGGATCAAGGAAACGGCTTCTATTCGTAAAAAGGAGGTCGCTGGCCTACAACAGGCTGCGGTCTCCCCAAAGCCTGTTGCGCTCGGCTGAGATCCTCTCCGCGAGATGGTGCGAGTCAGCATTGGTGAAGCCGGGGCCTGCGGTGCAGACGGTGAGGCCGATGTTATGCAATACCCCTCGAAGGTCTGCCGCGATCCAGACGGATCATGGATCGCCCGCCATATCCGCAGAACGCCAGGAAGAGACCGGGACCTTTCGCCCTCCTGAGGGCGGTGCAGGCCCTTAGCGTGTGATCTGACCCCAGGTATCGCCGCACTGACAGGGCGCATTGATCGGGCGATCGGGAACAGTGCAGGACCCGCTGGGGGTTTCACAGACCGTTCCGCTTGTCTGTTGAACCAGATTCAGGCCCGTGCCTCCAGAAGCACGTCGCTTGGTCGTCGGCGATATGGATCTCGTCTTATAGGTGGGTTCTGCGGCTTGAGGCGCCGGAGTTGCGGTCTGGTTCAGTGTCTCGCGCGAATCCGGGGTATCGCTCTCGCCGAAAAACCAGTCCTGGCTGCTGATCACGGCAACGGATGCCACGAGCAGCAAAGGGACCACGACGATGATGGGTTTCAACATCAGTTCTGCCTCTTTCTCCAGCAGGCTTCATGCGTGCGTCCTACCTTGGAACAAGACTACAGTATCTTGAAGTTTGCGTTAAGGGGTGTTGTCCGGCTTTGCCGGCCAGCCGTCTCGGACCGAAGCGGGTTGATCTCTGCGAAACGGCCGTGCCTTCTTTTTCGATGACGCATCCTGCCCGCCTTTGAATTCTACTGATCCCGCCGGAAAATTCGCTGTCTGAGGATGAGAATCTTTGGTCGTTTTCCGTCGTCGCTCAGCAACCCCAAGGACTTGTCGGACGCGCGACATCGGCATCCGCCTCGACTTAACCAACCTGTCCAGAGGAAAGGGACCACAATATCTACCCACTCAAGGGCGAAATCGCTGTCAACCATTGCCCGCAGAGAGGTGTCCTTCACCATGCGAAATCGGGCCCGACGTTCTGAAAATGATGGGCGGATTATCGCGCTCGACGTCTTGTCGAGGCCAGTTGAACGGCCACAACCCTTTCCGCGAGCGGCCGGGTCAGGGGATCCCACCGATCAGACAGCCGAGATCCACATTCGCTGCGTCGCTCGAACCGGTGGGGGTCACCTGATCAGTCACAAGCGGGTTCAAAACGCGCGTCGCCGCCGAGATCGGCGCTGCGGCCTGAAGTCGAAAGAGCAGGGGGAAATTCTGTCTTGAATTGGAATGGAGCCCCCTGACCAGACCAGAAATCCGAGTGCCTAGCTTGGCGGAAGATTTGGTCCCACAAGGAAACCGTCAGGATAGCAGGATGATATGAAGAGAGCGTCGCCATGGGAGCGCATGTTGATTGAAACGGTCGATATCTTGCGCGGGTAGTCGCCCTGGGCCCTTGCATAGCCATAGAAATGGCCGGACACCGGAATCGCGTGGATCCACTCCTGTTCGTTGGGCTGCGGGTCCTGGTCCAATCGCGCAAGCGCATCTTTGACTTTCTGGTGTGTCATGATCTCGACAATTGCCGCGATTGCGGTTTGCGTGTCCACGAACAGGGATCTGTCATCGCGTCCTGCACCCGCCCCCACCGTGGAATCTCCCGATCCTTTCACGTGGATATAGACATGACCGACCTTTTTGCCTGTCGGCTTTGCGTTTCGCATTGATTGCGGCAATTCGGGACCGTAGGCATACGCCGTCAGAGCCGTGCCACCCGATCGTGACAGGGCGCGTTCAATCATGCCTCGGTCAAAGTTCAAATTCGAAACACCCATTTCTTTCTCCCGTAAGTCAATGCGGTCAATATCGCTCCGCATTATTGAAAAGCAGCTTGTCGGGGGCTTGCCCCAATAATTCACTGGAACGCCGAAGTACTGTGGCGCTTTCCTGTTCGTCAGTGAAGCCTCCACGAACCCCTCACGTCAAGAACCACGGTCGAAGAACGACGATAAACTCCTGTCCGCTTTCGGAAAGGAGCTGCCCAATCTGGTGTCGAAAAACGGCTGGTTCTGCTTTTTGCGTCTGGTCGCGTGCAGGCCTCGCTTCGTCGCCGGGGGCAGGCGGGTTCGAGAGACAGTCGCCTCAGGAATGTCTTCGATCGCGTCTCCCGACGCGTTCGGGCACTGCCATTGCGCTCGGAGCTTTCCGCGACAGGACACTGTCGGGGACCTGCGAAATGCCGGCCTTGCAGCTTTCCACCGTGGCGGTGATCTGTCTTGACAAAGAGACAAATGAGACAAGCCGCGCCCGAATGTCGTGGTGAAGGTCGTCAAGATCGTCAAGGGTTGTTGCAAGTCCTGAATCGAAACCTGAAAGCCGGCCGCACTCGACCCGACCCATGACGCGGATCGTATCCAGCCCGAGGACAACGCGCCGGACCCTTTCGCTTGCGATTTCCATCAATCCGGCAACCGTCGCCGCCTCTGCCAGCCCATCGAGTGCAACAGCGATACAGTTTTGCTCTGTCCTGGCAAGCAGGGCCATCTCGGTGGCCATGTCGTTCGGACCCTGGTCGTTGCTCTCTGCACCGTATTGGCGGACAAGTTCCTGCTGTACATACGAGATTCCAAGTTGGAAGGCGCCGCCGCGAACGACCTCGACCATCTCGTCAAAGGCGCTACGTTCTTTCCCCACGAGAGCCTCCAACTGCGTGAGTATCTCCGATGACAACGCCATGTAGCTTTCCGAGATGGCGGTAACCGGTCCACCGGCGGGTTCAAGACGCGACGCAATGATCCGCATGTTCGTCGTCACGGTCTGCATAGATGCGACGTTTTCGAGCAAGGTCTCCTGTTCGGTGGTTGCGGATCGAAGGGTGTCGCGGATCGTATCAAGATGGTCAATTCCTTCATGGGCGAGTGCGGAATTCGACGCGGCGCGTGCGCTCAGTTCCCGGCCCAATGCCCGGGACATGAAATCCGGATAGCTTGCGAAGCCCAACTCGCTAAGACGCGCCAGAAGGAGGCCCGAGCTTTCTTCCGGAGAGAGAGACTCGTTGATTTCGCGTTGGCGCAATGCCTCATATTCGGCCTCGATAATCGGGAAGAGGTCGCTCGTCGGCTTGATCCGGACGGACAGATACCCGTCTTCAAGCGGCATCACGGCTGCGAAAACCCAGTAATAACGGCCATCCTCGGCCCGGTTCTTCACATAGGCGCCAATCGTGGATCCGGCCTTGATCCTGTCCCACAGCAACCAGAACACGGCCTTCGGCATGTCCGGGTGGCGGATGATCTTGTGCGGGGCGGAAACAAGATTGGGCCAATCAAAGCCGCTGACGCGCTGAAAGACCGCGTTTCCTGCTCGGATCACGCCCCGGTGGTCCGTTCGGGAATAAAAGATCTCATCAAGTCCAAACCACACTTCTTGGTGCGTTTGGGAGGGAGAAAAACACCCATCCAGACTCATGCCAGTCCTCGCGAAGCTGTCTGTACGGGGTGTTTGCATCCGTGCTGCCCCGGCAGTCCTTTCTTGCACCGGCGATGTGAACAAGTGCTTATCATCGGGCGGCGTTCTTGCTTTCCCACGCGTCGGAGGTCTCTTTGGAGCGGAGTTGGATGATGGCGCCCACTCAAAGCGGCGCAAAGGTCAGCCCTCCCGCAATTGGCGAAGTTGGACCGATCTGGTTTGCCACCAACGAAAAAAAAACCGGCGCGGGTGATGCGCCGGTCTGTCGGTTTTGTCGGGCCACGGGCATGACCTCAGCACGCACGGAGCCTTCGGCGGTGTCACACCGGCATTGGCAGCAGGGTCCACAGGCCGACAGCGGTCAGGAAGTTGAACAGCATAGTGCTCGCCGCGATGGTACAGGCCGGGGGGTCGATATGGGTGTCGCGATGATCGAGGAAGGCGCGTGCAAAGAACTCGCCCAGGAAGGCGCAGAGCAGGCCCGCCAACCCGGCCCAGATCAGACTACCGGACGCGGCGCCGACGATGGCGGCGGGAAGGGTGATGTGATGGGTGACAGGGGTCAGAACGCCGACGGTCAGGAACATGAGGCTGGCAGCCGAGACCCCGAAAGCCAGCAGCGCGCCGGGCGTGCCATAGGTGACGCCGAGCCAGCCAGCGATGAGCCCGCCACCGACGCCGATCATGGCAAGTTGTCCAAAATTACTCTGGAAGGCCAGCCACTTGGTGGCGTCGGTGGGTTGGAAGAACTTCCGGCCTTCTTCCGCCTTGCCGCAGAACCCGCAGGTGCCCCAGAGGAACCTTGCGATGAAGCCGGAGATCACCACGGTGATGCCGGGATAGTCTGTCCAGGTCAGTCCTTCGCCAAAGCCGGGGATCTTGGCGATGAAGAAGATGATGACATAGCCGAGAATGCCGAAAATGCCGCCGACCAGCAGCACGTCGGGACTGTTGAGCCCCATGCCGGCGGTGACGATGTTGCGACCGCTGTCGAGTTTGCCTTTCTTGGCAGCAAAGGCTGCGGCCGCTACGCCCGAGGCGAAGCCGCCAACATGCGGACCGAAGACACCGAAGGGGATGTTGAAGAAGTCGGTGGCTTCCGGTGCGATCGCGAGTTGGATGCCCACTCCGAACAGGGTCAGCAGGCCGACAAAGGCGAAAGCCGGTAGCGCTCCGATTGCCGCGCCAAATATGCCCGCGCCAAAGGCGGCGAGTAGTCCAATAGCAGTAATTTCATCCTCTCTTCCGTGTTTATTGACAGCTCCGGAGAAACCGGAGGATTCCGTCGATTCTTGTTTTTTCGGCGCCCTCGCGCGGGCCGAATTGATAAAGGCAAAGATATTTCGATCTCGGAAATCAGCTTTCCAAGGTATGGTTCCATTATCTGCCGGCAGGGCCGAACGGGGGAGATTTTCCTCCGAACGAGGGGCGTTGGAGCGAGAGTCTATAGAACCGGCATTTGCCCGGTCAACGAGACGGGCTTGCCAAAGGTTGGGGGATTTTTGTCCCCCGTCCTTGTCTGCTTTCCAAGGTAGGAAGATGGTAGGGGTGAGAATTTATGCCTATGAAATATATGTGTTTATTCTTGTTGCGCCAGGCTTTGGTGTTCCCGTTTTTCTTGTGGGCGTCGGGATCCTGCGCTGTTTTCGTGCTGTCTGAGGCGCAAGAAACCGCATTTCGAGTGCAAGAAATTACTTTTCCGACGTGGGATGTCATGGATTTCCAAAAATCGTCTGCTTTCGATATTTTGGAATGTCCTTTTTAAATGGCCTGTTGGGGAGGATTCCGAAGTGGCGTCAAATTTTTCCCTGCCATTGTCAATTCCCTCGCGTTGATGCCGGCAGAATTCTGGAGCAATTTCCAGGAAATCGAAACCGCAGTCGAGTCCCGAAATGACGTCCTTGAAACAGACCCGCATCCTGACGATCGTCGGAGATTACTCCGAAGATTATGAAGTGATGGTTCCGTTTCAGGCGTTGATCATGCTGGCTATGCAGGTCGATCCGGTTTGCCCCGGCAAACGCGTGGGCGTTGTGGTCAAGACGGCGATCCATGACTTTTAAGGCGACCAGACCTATCGCGAGAAGCCGGGCCACCCGTTCCGCCTGACCGCGGATTTCGGGATGGTCAGGCCGGCCGACTATGCCGGGGGCTATATCGCCGGTGGGCGCGCCTGCGAAGACTTGCGGCTCGACCAGCGCGTGCTCGGCAGCGTCCGCGACTTCGATGCCAATGGCCGCCCCATCGCCGGGATCTGCCATGGCGCGCAGATCCTCGCCGCGGCTGGCATCCTAAAGGGCCGCCGGCGGACCGCCTATCCCGCCGTCGCTCCCGAGATTTCCGCTGTTGCGGCCAGTTCGTCGACGTGGCGCCCGACCGAGTCATTACCGATGACAACCTGATCACTTTCCCGGCCTTGCCGGGGCATCCCGAATTGCTGCGCGGTTTCGTGCAGCGCTTCGCTCCCGAAACCCTGACCTGAGACAAATGGCAAATCGCCTGGAGGAAACCATGATTGAGAAGGGATTTTCCCAACCGACAGACCGCATCAAGCGGCTGAAGGAACAGATCCTCAGCGCGCGGCCCCATGTGGAGTCCGAGCGTGCGGTGCTGGTCACCGAGGCTTTCAAGGCAAGCGAGGGCTTGCCCGCGATCACCCGGCGCGCCAAGGCGGCCGAGAAGATCTTCAACGAGCTTCCGGTGACGATCCGCGACGACGAACTGATCGTCGGCGCGATCACCAAGAACCCGCGCTCGACCGAGATCTGCCCGGAGTTTTCCTTCGACTGGGTCGAGGCCGAATTCGACACCATGGCCGGTCGCGTGGCTGACCCGTTCGAGATCCCGAAAGAGACCGCCGCCGAGCTGCACGAAGCTTTCAAGTACTGGCCCGGCAAGACCACGAGCGATCTCGCCGCGTCCTACATGTCCAAGGAAGCCAAGGATTGCCAGGCCGCAGGCGTCTTCACTGTCGGCAACTACTACTTTGGCGGTGTCGGCCATGTCTGCGTCGATTACGGCAAGATCCTCGCCGAGGGTTTCCGCGGTGTCATCGCCGATGCGGTGATGGAGCTGGAGAAGCTCGATCCGATGGATCCCGGCTCGATCAAGAAAGAGCAGTTTTACAACGCGATCATCGTCACCTACTCCGCCGCGATCAACTTCGCCCATCGCTACGCGGCCAAGGCCGCCGAACTGGCCAATGCCGAGAGCAACCCGACCCGCAAGGCCGAGCTGCAACAGATCGCGCAGAACTGTACCCGTGTGCCCGAAAACGGCGCCCGGACCTTCTGGGAAGCCTGCCAAGCGATGTGGTTCGTGCAATGCATGTTGCAGATCGAATCCAGCGGCCATTCGATCTCCCCGGGCCGGTTCGACCAGTATATGGACCCGTTCCTGCAAGCCGATACCAGCATTGATCGCGCCTTCGCGCAGGAGCTGATCGACTGCATCTGGATAAAATTGAACGACGTCAACAAGACCCGCGACGAGGTTTCGGCGCAGGCCTTTGCCGGCTATGCCGTGTTCCAGAACCTCTGTGTCGGCGGCCAGACCCCGGACGGGCTCGATGCCACCAACGAGGTCTCCTACATGTGCATGGAGGCGGTTTCCCATGTCCGTCTGCCCGCGCCGTCCTTCTCGATCCGCGTCTGGCAGGGCTCGCCGGATGCCTTCCTCTTCCGTGCCGCTGAAGTGGTCCGGCTCGGGCTCGGCGTGCCGGCGGTCTATAATGACGAGGTGATCATCCCGTCGCTGCAGAACCGGGGTGTCACGCTCGAAGATGCCCGTGACTACGGCATTGTCGGCTGTGTGGAACCGCAGGCGATCCACAAGACCGAAGGTTGGCACGACGCTGCTTTCTTCAACGTTGCCAAGGTGATGGAAATCACCATGAATGGCGGCAAGGCTGGCGATCAGCAGCTCGGGCCGGTGACAAATCCGATGGCGGACTGGACATCGATCGACGATTTCTACGCCGCCTACGAAGCGCAGATGTCGTATTTCGTCCGCTATCTGGTCGAAGCAGACAACTGTGTCGACCTCGCCCATGCCGAGCGTGCACCGCTGCCCTTCCAGTCGGCCTTGGTCGATGACTGCATGGGCCGCGGCATGTCGGTGCAGGAAGGTGGCGCGATCTACAACTTCACCGGCCCGCAGGCCTTCGGCGTCGCAGATACCGGCGACTCGGTCTACGCGATGAAGAAGTTCGTCTTCGACGAGAAAAAGATCACCTCGGCTGAGCTGAAAGAGGCGCTCGATGCCAATTTCGGCATGGCAATCGGCGAGGCCAACCCGGCCGCTGCTGCCAAGGACGACATGACCGAAGAGCGCGTCTACGCCGCCGTCCAGAAGGTGCTTGCCCATAGCGGTTCCACCGATGTGGCGACGCTGAAGAACGAGGTCTACGCAACACTGGCCAATGAGACGGATGCTCCGGCTGACACGTCGAAATACGCCCAGATCCGGCGCCTGCTCGACAGCGCTCCGGCCTTCGGCAACGATATCGACGCCGTCGATCTCATCGCCCGCCGCTGCGCGCAGACCTACTGCAAGGAGGTGGAGAAATACACCAACCCGCGCGGTGGTCAGTTCCAGGCCGGCATCTATCCGGTCTCGGCCAACGTGCTCTTCGGCAAGGATGTTTCGGCGCTTCCCGATGGCCGCCCCGCCAAGGCGCCGCTCGCCGATGGTGTCTCGCCCCGCCAGGGCAAGGACGTGAACGGGCCGACGGCCGCTGCCAACTCGGTGGCCAAGCTCGACCACTTCATCGCTTCCAACGGGACGCTCTACAACCAGAAGTTCCTGCCCTCCGCGCTTGCCGGAGATGCTGGCTTGCAGAACTTCGCGTCGCTGGTGCGCTCCTATTTCGACCACAAGGGCATGCATGTGCAGTTCAACGTGATCGATCGGGAAACGCTGATCGAGGCCCAGAAGAATCCCGATGCGCATCGGGACCTCGTGGTTCGCGTGGCCGGTTACAGCGCCCAGTTCGTCGTGCTCGCCAAGGAAGTGCAGGACGACATCATCAGTCGGACCGAACAGTCGTTCTGATCCAGCTCTCGGTCTCGCGGGGTGTCCCTTTCCCCGCGGGATCCGTCTCCGGTCGCGTCGCCCGGGTGCTCTCCTCCCAAGGCGCATCTCGGCGCCCGCGATCCGGACCTCTTCTGCGCCCATCCCATGGCCGAAACACAGGAACACCGATGACCCGCTACAACAGCTTCTTTCCAAAGACCGAGATCGTGTTCGGCCCGGGATTGCTGGAGCGTCTGCAGGATTTCCGCGGCCAGCGGATCGGGATCGTGACCGATACCTTCATGGCTTCCTCCGGGGCGCTGGAGCGTGTGCGCTCCTATCTCGACGGCTGCGAGGTCGAGGTTTTTGCCGAGGCCGTGCCCGAGAGCCCGCTCGACACCGTGTCCGCAGGTGCCCGCCAGTTCGGGGCTTTCGCGCCGGATGTGCTGATCGGCCTGGGCGGCGGTTCACCCATCGATGCGGCCAAGGCGATGCTGGCGATCCTGCGCGAAATGGCGCCCGAGCGCCGGATCCGCCTCGTCGCCATCCCGACCACCAGCGGCACCGGCTCCGAGGTCACCGCCTTCGCGGTCGTCTCCGATCCTGCGAAGGGTCGCAAGTTTCCCCTTATTTCCAGTGAATTGGTTTCCGATATTGCCTTGCTGGACCCGGAGCTGGTCCGTTCCGCTCTGGCCGGCGTCACCGCCGATACCGGCATGGATGTCATCACCCACGCCGTCGAGGCGGTTGTGTCCACCGGCGCCACCCATTTCAGCGATGCCTGCGCCGAGAAGGCGCTGGAGTTGGCCTTTGCCTTTCTGCCGCGCGCCTTTGACGATGGCGACGACATGGAAGCGCGCGATGCCATGCATCAGGGCTCCTGTCTGGCCGGGTTGGCCTTCACCGCGGCCGGGTTGGGGATCAATCACGGCATGGCCCATGCGCTCGGCGCGCAGATGCACATGGTGCATGGGCGCAGCAATGCGCTGCTGCTGCCCTATCTGATCGCCTGGAATGCCGAGCTGCCGGCCACCGCGCGCCGCTATGCCCGCATCGCCCGCAATCTCGGTCTCGACGTGCCGAGCACCCGGGCCGGTGTCCGGGCGCTGATCCGCGAAATCGAGAAACTCAACGCACATCTGGGCATGCCTGCCACGCTGCAGGCCGCCGGATGCGATCTGACCGAACTCAGCCGCCGGCGACCAGAGATCGCGGCGGCCGCCATGGCCGATGCCTGCACGGCCAGCAACCCACGCAAGCCCCGTCAGGACGAGCTGGAAGACTTGCTCGCCCAGATCGCGGGCCATGCATGAGGGAGGATGAGTCAGCGCAGGAAATATTGAGACTCTACAGAACCTTACTGAAAATCGGAACATCGTGAGCAAGGAGAATACGATGCAACAGGAAGCACTGGGAATGGTCGAAACCAAAGGCCTCGTCGGCGCGATCGAAGCCGCGGACGCCATGGTGAAATCGGCCAATGTGACCATGGTCGGCTATGAAAAGATCGGCTCTGGCCTCGTCACCGTGATGGTGCGTGGCGATGTCGGCGCGGTGAAGGCCGCCACCGATGCGGGCGCGGTTGCCGCCGAGAAGGTTGGCACCGTGGCCTCGGTCCATGTCATCCCGCGGCCGCATACGGAAGTGGAGCGGATCCTGCCGCACCCCGCCGCCGTCGCCGCCGAGTAATCCAAGACACGCAAAGGAGGATCGGTCATGAAAGACGATCTTGTCGAACAACTGATGGGGGATGTGCTCCGCAAGATGGGTGGCGATTCCGCTGCCCCGGCAGCCCCTGCCGCGCCCGTGGCCGAGGCTCCCGCGGCGCCCGCGCCGGTCAAGCCCTGCGCATTGACCGAGTTCGTGGGCACCGCCATCGGCAACACGATCGGCATGGTGATCGCCAATGTCGACCCGTTGCTGCACGAGCAGATGGGCATCGACAAAAAATACCGCTCCATCGGTATCGTCGGTGCCCGCACCGGCGCCGGCCCGCATATCTTCGCGGCCGACGAGGCGGTGAAGGCCACCAACAGCGAGGTCGTGCTGATCGAGCTGGCCCGCGACACCGAAGGCGGGGCCGGGCATGGCTGCCTGATCCTCTTCGGCGCGCAGGACGTCTCTGACGCCCGCCGCGCCGTCGAGGTGACGCTGAGCGAGCTCGACCGCACGTTTGGCGATGTCTATGGCTCGTCGGCCGGGCATCTGGAATTCCAGTACACCGCCCGCGCCAGCTTCGCGCTGAACAAGGCCTTCGGCGCTCCCGTGGGGCAAGCCTTCGGCATCACCGTCGGCGCACCTGCCGCCATCGGCGTCATGCTCGCGGATACCGCGGCCAAGGCGGCGACGGTCGAGGCGGTGGGCTATGCCTCTCCGGCCAAGGGGACGAGCTTCTCCAACGAGGTGATCTTCACCTTCAGCGGGGATTCCGGCGCCGTTCGCCAGTCGATCCAGGCCGCGCGCGATGTCGGCAAGCAGCTCTTGGGCACGCTGGACGCCGCCCCGCTGGTCTCTTCGACCACGCCCTACATCTGATTGTCTGAGCAAGGAGACACATCATGCCACAGCTGAGTCTGGGATTGATCGAAACCGTCGGACTGGTCGCTGCCGTCGAAGCCGCGGATGCGGCGGTGAAGGCCGCGAATGTGGAACTGGTCGGCTACGAGTCAGCAAAGGGCGGTGGCATGATGACCGTCAAGCTGCGGGGCGAGGTTGGCGCCGTGAAAGCGGCGGTGGCCGCAGCGGAAATGGCCGCGAGCCGGGTCAACAAGGTGATCGCCACCAAGGTCATCGCCCGCCCCGCCGAAGGGCTGGACGGGCTGGTCACCGGCGACGAGACGCGGGGGCTGCCCGCCAAACCCGCCCCGGAACCCACTCCGGAGCCCGCCCCGGTTGAAGCGAAGCCCGAAGCGCCGAAGCCCGCGCAAACGGCATCGGCAAAACCGACAGCGCCCGAGGCAGCGGCCAAGCCCGCCGCCGAGACGGCTGCGGCAAGCCCCGCTCCGGCAAAGAAGAGCGAAGACGTCAAGAAAGCGCCGGCGCGTCAGGCGCGCAAGCCCGAACCGACGTCGCATTGACCCGGGGGGCCGCCACGGCTTGGTGGCGTGGCGGCCGACCCACCGGAACAGACGAAACGCTAGAGACAGGACAGGAAGATGGCTGCCACAGAAACCCTGGTTGACCGGATTGTCGCCGAATTGCTCGAACAGGGCCGGTCTGCCGCGCTGCAGATCGCGGAAGGGCCGGACCCCTCGCTGGTCCCGGTCGGCGTGTCCAACCGGCATATCCATCTGTCCCGACAGGATATGGACGCTCTGTTCGGCCCCGGCGCCGTGCTGACCCGCAAGAAGGCGTCCAAGCAACCCGGCCAATATGCGGCCGAGGAGGTGGTGATCCTGCGCGGCCCCAAGGGCGAGATCGGCAAGGTCCGCGTGCTCGGTCCGCTGCGCAAGGAGACACAGGTCGAGATTTCGAAAGCCGATGGCTTCGTGCTCGGCATTCACCCGCCGGTTCGCATGTCCGGCGAGCTTGAGAACACACCGGGCTTCGAGATCATCGGTCCGCAAGGCGTGGTGAGCAAGGAGCGCGGCATGATCCTCGCGCAGCGCCACATTCACATGCAGCCCGAAACCGCCGCCCTGCTGGGGCTGGCCAATGGTTGCGAGGTCGATGTGCTGGCCGAGGGCGCGCGCGGCGGCGTGCTGCACCATACCGCGATCCGCGTCGCGGAAGCCTCGGCGCTGGAGCTGCATATAGATGTCGAGGAGGCCAATGGGCTGGGGCTGAGGAACGGCGACACGGTCCGGATCCGCAAGGCCTGAGACGAGAGGGGGATGCCATGAATACCGAGCTGACATTGCGCGAGTTCGCCGGGCTGATCCGTTTCCGTTCGGTCGCGCCGATCGAGCAATGGGCCGATGGGCCGCTCAAGGTCGGGGTCGATCTCGGCACCGCCAATCTTGTGCTGGCCGTGCTGGACGTGCAGAACCGCCCTGTGGCCGGCATCACCCACCGCTCCAGCGTTGTGCGCGACGGGATCGTGGTCGATTACATGGGCGCCGTGCATGCGGTGCGCAACATGAAGGACGAGCTAGAAGAGCGCATTGGCCGCAAGCTGACCCGCGCCGCCGCCGCCATCCCGCCGGGCATCCATCCGGGCAGCTCCCGCGCCATCGGCAATATCGTCGAGGCAGCGGATTTCGAACTGGCCGAGATTGTCGACGAACCGACCGCCGCCGCCCGCTTCCTCGGGCTCAGCGACGGCGCCGTGGTCGATGTTGGCGGTGGGACCACCGGCATCAGCGTGCTGCGCGATGGCGAGGTGCTTGCCTCCTTTGACGAGGCCACGGGCGGCACGCATATGACGCTGGTCCTGGCTGGCGCCAAGCGGATCTCCTTTGCTGAAGCGGAGGCCGAGAAGCTCGATTCCGACAGCGAACGCGATGTCTTCGCGCTGGTGCGGCCGGTGGTCGACAAGATGGCCTCCATCGTCAACAGCGTGCTGGTCGACTACCCCGAAATCATCACGATCCATGTCGTTGGCGGCGCCTGTGCCTTCAGCGAGTTCAAGGACGTCTTCGCCAACCAGACCGGCAAGCAGGTGGTCAAACCGGCCGAACCGCTTCTGGTCACGCCGCTGGGCATCGCCATGTATCCGGGGGCGGCATGAGCAATCGCCCCGATCTCGACCGACTGCTGGACAAGGCGCTGCTGGACCTGCTCTCGGACCGCATCGTCGAGCGGCTGCGGGCGCGGCAGCGCTCGGCGCTGGTGCTGCTCTCGGGGACGGATCTGGGGCTGCGCGGGGCCACGGCCGCGCTGGCGGGGCTCTCGGCCCGGGGTTGGCGGCTGGAGATCCGTCGCAGCGCCGATGCCGGCGGAGTGATCGGCGCAGAACAGCTGCGCGAACTGGCCGGCGGGGTCGAACCGTCGGCCCCGTCAGATGCTGCGCTCACGCCGGAGGAGATCGAGACAAGCCTGATGCGCAACGCGCTGGTGCTGGTGCCCGCGCTGAGCCTGCCGCTGGCGGCGCGCGTGGCCGGCGGGCTGACCGACAGCGCCCTGCCGGGCCTGCTCTGCGGCGCACTGGAACGGGGAATGCGGGTCATCGCGGCGCGTGATGGCTGCTGCCCGGGGAACCGGGAACGGCAGGCGCGGAGATGGGCGGCTTCGGAGGGCTATCGCGCGATGCAGGCGGGACAGCTGGACCGTCTCGCAGGCCTTGGCGTCGAACTGGTCTGGGCCTCTGGCCTGGCCGAGGCGGTTGCGCCGACGCAGGCCGCAGCCCCCGTGCGCTCCGTCGCGCCGGAGGCGGCATCCGAGCGGAAGGTCTTTGGCTGGAACGAGGCCAGGGCGGTGGCCACGGCGACGCTGCGGCTAGCGCCCGGCGTGCTGGTTACGCCGCTCGCGGCGGAAGAATTGCGGGCCCGCAATGTGCGGCTCGTTCGGGAATGAGGAGAGGCAGATGCATCTGGGACGCGTGATCGGCACTGTGGTGTCCACCAGCAAGGACCCGAGCCTTTCGGGCTCCAAACTGCTGATCGTGGCACGGCTGAACGAGAATGCCGAGCCGGACGGCTACACCGAGATCGCTGTGGACACGGTTGGCGCCGGACATGGCGAGACCGTCATCGTGACCACGAGCAGCGCGGCGCGGATGACAGAGTCGCTCGATGGCTCGGTCGCCGATGCGAGCATCGTCGGCATTGTCGACACGGTCGAAATCCACTGAACCGCGCGGAAGGAACACCGGGATGCAGACCGCTGAGATCATCGACCGGCTTCTGAGCGAGGCGCTGGACGTGGCGCGCGAGGGCAGGGGCGATGTCACCCTCGCCGAGGCGGTCGGGCTGGCGGCGCGCGCCGAGGCGCGGGCCCGCGCGATGGGTGTCCCGGTGGCGATCTCTGTCGCCGACCGGCAGGGCCGGCAGATCCTGTTTCACCGGATGGCGGACATCCTGCCAGCCTCCGCGCAGCTGGCCAGCGACAAGGCCTGGACGGCGGCCGCACTGCGCATGGGCACCCATGAGCTGGGCCAGCTGGCGCAACCCGGTGGGATGCTCTTCGGCGTGCAGGCGACTCTGGGCGGGCGGGTCGTGATCTTTGGCGGCGGGCTGCCCATTGCCCGCAACGGAATGCTCTGCGGAGCCATCGGCATCAGCGGTGGCACAGTGGAGGAAGATATACAGATCGCCCGGCATGCCCTGGGCGACAGATTTGATGAGGCGGGCGCGGGCCCGAAGGCGGAGTAGAGATGATGAAAGACACAGAAATCACCAGCACCGTGGATCGGGTCCTTGCCAGGTTCGGACAGGCCCCCGCGTCCCAGCCGCCCGCACTGGAACAGGACAGCTCCTCCGGCCTCGCCGCCGAGCTTGTCGCCGACCTTCTGGTCGGGTTCGGCGCGGAGACTGCCGAGGCCGCGACACCGGATTTCGTGCCCGGTTCGAAGCGCTGCTGCTGGTACCCCGCAAAGCCGCAGGTCGATGCGGAGGATGGGATGGTGAGCGGGATCGTCGCCCGGGCGCTGAGCGAAAAGCTCGACCCGCCGCTGCTGCCTGCCGTCGAGACCGTGGCCGAGGATGTCGAGGCGCTCTCCGAGACCGGCTTCACCGGGCTGGGCGACGGCGTGTTCGCGACCATGGAAGAGGCCGTCGAGGCTGCGCATGAGGCGCAGCGGCAATATCTCTTCTGCTCGATGGCCGCGCGGCAGAGCTTCGTCGAAGGCATTCGCGCCGTCGCGCTTGAGCCGGCGATCCTGAACCGGATCTCGCACATGGCCGTTGAAGAGACCGGCATGGGCAACACGGCCCTCAAGGTGATCAAGAACCGGCTTGCCGCCGAACGCACGCCGGGTGT
>NZ_JAWMPX010000014.1:0-138872 GCF_033101155.1 Tropicimonas sp. TH_r6 | reverse complement strand
CACGCTCATATGCGGATAGAGCGCATAGGATTGGAAGACCATCGCGAGACCGCGCTTGGCGGGCGGCACATCGGTGGCGTCCTGGCCGTCGATCTGGATCTCGCCGGAGGTGACGTCCTCGAGCCCGGCGATCAGCCGCAGCAGGGTGGACTTGCCGCAGCCCGAGGGGCCGACGAAGACGACGAACTCGCCTTCGTTGATCTCGAGATCCAGCGGCGGGATGACATTGACGTCGCCGAAGGACTTGGTGACTTGGCTGAGAGAGATATGTCCCATTGGTTTTTCCTTACTTCACTGCGCCGAAGGTCAGGCCGCTGACGAGTTGTTTCTGGCTGAACCAGCCAAGGATGAGGATCGGCGCAATAGCCATGGTGGAGGCCGCGCTGAGCTTGGCGAAGAACAGGCCTTCGGGGCTGGAGTAGCTGGCGATAAAGGCGGTCAGGGGCGCGGCCTTGGCCGCGGTGAGGTTCAGCGTCCAGAAGGCTTCGTTCCAGGCCAGGATGACGTTCAACAGCAGCGTCGAGGCGATGCCGGGAATGGCCATCGGGGTCAGAATATGGAAGACCTCTTCGCGCAGGCTGGCGCCATCCATCCGGGCCGCTTCGAGGATCTCTCCGGGGATCTCCTTGAAGTAGGTGTAGAGCATCCAGACGATGATCGGCAGGTTGATGAGCATCAGCACGATGGTCAGGCCGATGCGGGTGTCCAGCAGCCCCATCTGGATGAACAGAAGGTAGATCGGGTAGAGCACGCCGACAGCCGGGAGCATCTTGGTGGAGAGCATCCAGAGCAGGATGTCCTTGGTCCGTTTGGAGGGCACGAAGGCCATGGACCAGGCCGCGGGGATCGCGATGATGATGCCGAGGATCGTCGAGCCGCCGGCGATGATGATCGAGTTCCACAGGAAGCGCATGTAGTTTGAGCGCTCCACGACCACCGAGTAGTTCTCCAATGTCCAGTCGAAATTCAGGAAGATCGGCGGGTCGGCGATCGCCTGCGCCTCGGTCTTGAAGCTGGTCAGGATGGTCCAGAGGATCGGGAAGAAGATCAGCAGGCCGACGGCCCAGGCGGCCGTTGTGTTGATGAATTTGCGTTGCGTGGTTATTGCACGAGCCATGATGTCCTCCTCACGCGTCCAGGTTCTTGCCGACAATGCGCATCAGGAAGATGGCAATGATGTTGGCGAGAATGATTGCATAGACACCGCCGGCTGAGCCGAGGCCGATATTCTGGCTTTCCAGCACGCGCTGGAAGATCAGGTATGTCAGCGTGCGGGTGCCGAAGGCGCCCCCGGTGGTGACGAAGATCTCAGCGAAGACCGCCAGAAGGAAGATCGTCTGGATCAGGATCACGATGGTGATTGCGCGGCTGAGATGCGGCAGCGTGATATAGCCGAAGCGGGCCAGCGGCTGGGCACCGTCCATTTCCGCAGCCTCGAGTTGCTCGCGGTCGAGCGACTGGATCGCCGTCAGAAGGATCAGTGTCGCGAAGGGAAGCCACTGCCAGGAGACGATCATGATGATCGATTGCAGTGAGGCCTCGCTGAGCCAGATAACGGGCTCGGCGCCGAAGAATTTCCACAGATGTGCGAGAAGGCCGTTCGTGGGGTCCATGAACATGTTCTTCCAGACCAGCGCCGAAACGGTGGGCATGACGAAGAAGGGCGCGATGACGAGAACGCGGACGACGCCCTGACCCCACATTGGCTGGTTGAGCAGGATCGCCAGAAGAACGCCAAGGAAGACGGTGATCAGGAGTACGCCGCCGACGATAATGAGTGTGGTCTGGACACTTGGCCAGAAGGAACTCGACGTCACGAAGCGGACGTAGTTCTCGAAACCGACCCATTCGAGGCCGTTGGAAACCGTGTCACCCCGTAGTGGCAGATACTTCTTGAACGAGAAGTACAGGGTCATCGTTAGTGGGACGAGCATCCAAACCAGGAGCAGGAAGACGGCCGGAGCCATCATCACGCGCGCAGCGGATCTCGAATGCTGGGTAGCCATGGACACACCTCCTCTATGGACGGGCTGGGCCCGCCTGGCAGGTTCGGCAATGGGAAAGGGACGGTCGGGTCGTAGAGTGTCCGGGGGACTGGGAGAGGGAGTGTCCCCCGGACTGGGAGGAAAGCGTCAGTAACCTGCAGCTTCCATCGCGTCAGTGGCCAGTGCCTGGGCCTTTTCGAGGGCCTCATCGACGGACTGCTGACCAGCATAGACAGCCGAGAACTCCTGGCTGACTTCGGTTGCGATACCGGCAAACTCCGGGATGGCGGCGAACTGGATGCCCACATAGGGAACCGGATCGACGGTCGGGTTGTTCGGATCGGCAGACAGGATCGAGTCCAGCGTCTTCTGTGCGAAGGGCACCTTCTGGTACTCGGGGTTCTCGTAGAGCGAGGTGCGTGCACCCGGCGGTACGTTGGCCCAGCCTTCTTTCGCAGCGACGAGCTCGATATAGTCTTTCGAGGTTGCCCATTCGATGAACTGTTTCGCGGCATCAACCTTCTGGGTGCCTGCCGGGATACCCAGGGCCCAGGCCCAGAGCCAGTTCGAACGCTTGCCAAGGCCGGTATCCGGCGCCAGCGCGAAGTCAACCTTGTCGGCAACCGTGGAGTCGTCCGGGTTGGTCACGAAAGAGGCCGCAACGGTGGCGTCGATCCACATGCCGCACTTGCCCTGCTGGAACAGCGAGAGGTTCTCGTTGAAACCGTTGGTGGCGTAGCCCGGAGGTCCGGATTCGGTCATCATGCCGACATAGAATTCCAGCGTGTCTTTCCACGGCTGGGTGTCGAACTGCGGCTTCCAGTCCTCGTCGAACCAGCGGGCGCCGAACGAGTTGGACATCGCGGTGATGAACGCGCCGCCTTCACCCCAGCCGGCCTTGCCGCGAAGGCAGATACCGTTGATTTCGGCGTCGCGATCGGTCATCGCCGCAGCGGCTTCCCGGATGAACTCCCAGGTCGGCGCATCGGGCATTTCCATGCCGGCCTTTTCCATAAGGTCGGCGCGGTACATGATCATCGAGCTTTCGCCGTAGAACGGTGCCGCGAAGAGCGTACCGTCATGCGACAGACCGCCGGACATGGCGGGCAGGATGTCAGCGACATCATATTCATCGCTCAGGCCATCAAGCGGGACGAGCCAGCCATTGGCGCCCCAGATCGGCGTCTCGTACATGCCGATTGTCATGATGTCGAAGGCACCGCCTTTGGTGCTGATGTCGGTGGTCACGCGCTGACGCAGCACGTTTTCTTCCAGCGTCACCCACTCGACCTCGTGGCCGGTCTTGGCGGTAAAGTCGTCCGTGTAGCCCTGCATACGGATCATGTCGCCGTTATTCACGGTTGCGATGGTGATCGTTTCGGCAGTGGCAGCAGTGGACAGGGCAGCGACAGCGCAAGCGCTGAGCAAGGTTGAAACCTTGAGAGTCATGCTTCTCCTCCTAAGCATTGGTGAGCATATGCTCATGTAGTGGGAATATGCTCACTTATAGGCGTGAATCTGTCAACCGCTGAGTCGCGGGTTTGTCACATTCGCTGAGGGATTTTCAGGAGAGCAGCTCTGCTGCCGTGGCCTCGTCCGTGATCAAGCCGTTGACAAGATTGCCGGAAATTGCGGCCCGCAGCGCAGTCACCTTGGCGGTGCCGGCAGCCACGGCCACCACGCGCTTGCCCTCGGCTATCTCCACCCGGACGCCCGCGGCGCGCAGATTCGGTCCGAAATTGTAGTAACGACCCGATTCGTCGTAGATCCAACCGACGATCTCGCCGACCGCGCCTGCCTCCTGCATGGCGGCCAGGTCCCGGTTGGAAAGGAAGCCATCCTTGAGCATCGGCGCGCTGTCATCCATCTGCCCGATGCCGACAAAAGCCACGTCGGCGGATTCGGCGAGCTCCATCGTCCGCTGGATCGGCAGCAACGCATGGAACATGTCCCGCTCCTTGGCCGTGGCCGCGACCACCGGCAGCGGCATCGGAAAATGCGGCGCGTGGACCTTGTCGGCGATGCGCATGATCACATCGTAATGCGAGGCGCTGCCATCGGGCGAGATATTGCCGTTGAGCGAGACCAGCTTGTGATGCTCGCAATGCATCCCCTGCATCGCCTCGACCGCGGAGCGCAGGGTCCGCCCGGTGCCAAGCGCCATCACGATCGGGCTGGGGGAGGCGAGGACGCGCTCCATCTCGACAGCGGTCAGCGAGGCGATGGAGAGCGACGGGTCCACCCCGTCGCCGAGTGACGGGGCGACGCGGCTGAGTTTGAGCCCGAACTTGCGCGTCAGCGCGGCTTCGAGCTCAAGGCAGGTCGACAGAGTATGCTCCAGACGGAAATGGATCAGCCCCTCGGCCACGGCCTTGGAGACAAGCCGCTGCGCGCGTTGACGGGAGATGCCAAGTTCGCGCGCGATCTGGTCCTGGGTCTTGCCGCCGACATAGTAAAGCCAGGCAGCGCGCGCGGCCTGGTCAAGCGGGGTGGCGTCGGTCTCTGTCTGCTTGGGGCTGTTCATGCGGCGGGGTCAGTCTTCCTGAGATGCGGGACAGGGTGATAGAAATCGTCGAAACTTGCAAATCTGCGCTGCGGCACAGGCAGGCCGGGACCGTCGAGCGCGACGCCATCCATGTGGCTGCCGCCGGTGAATTGCCAGACTTCCATGCCCGCCGCGAGCCCGGAGCGGATGCCGTTGAAGCTGTCTTCGATGACGAGGCAGCGCGCGGGCGGCGTGTTCATCCGGGCGGCGGCATGGAGGAAGAGGTCGGGGGCGGGCTTGCCATGGCTGACCTCGGACGCGGTGAAGATATTGGTGCCGAAGAGGCCGGTCATGCCGACGATCTCCAGCGCGCGCTCAACGCGTGGCGGGCTGGAGGAGGTGGCGACACAGCAGGGCACCGCCAACGCCTCGATGGTGGCGCGAACGCCCGGCATTTCCGTCAGCTCGGAATCAAAGGCGGCGAGGAGGCGGGCGCGGTAGTCCGTTTCGAATTCGGGCGGCAGTTCGAGGCCGAATTCCGTGCGGATCTGGGAAATCACGACGGGGTAGGAGCGACCGAGAAAATGGCGGGCGACATAGGACAGGTCCACATGGACGTCATGTTTGGCAAGCTCGGCCACGAGCATATGGGCGGAGATCAATTCGCTGTCGATCAGAACGCCGTCACAGTCGAAGATGACGAGGTCGAAGTCGGACATCAGGGCAGGCTCCATTCCGGGTCGTTCATTCCTAGCGCCTGAGCCCCGAAGAGGCCATGTCCGATTTCGCCGGGCGCGCTGGCCGACGCGTGAGCGGCCGTCCGGCCGCGTGCTCAGGGCGCCCGGACGGCGTCCTTGGACCCGTAGAGCGGTCTGAGCAAGTAGCGCAGGATCGTCCTGGAGCGCCGGAATGCAGTTCGACCGTTGCCCGCATGCCGGGCCGGATCTCGATCTCCCTCTGCCGCTCGGCCAGCGCCTTGGTGTCGACCGTCACCGCCAACACGGCGATGGTCGAAGAGGTGAAGAATTCGCCCACCGAGACGAAATCGCGCATCGCGGCGAAGAAGCCGGAAGGGGGGCAGAGGGCGGCGATCCGAGCGCATTTCGAGCAGGCGGCGCATCAGGCGGTTCTGTATCGAGAGCTCCATCCGGCGACCGGCCGCATCGCCCATCCTGGCGCGGACAAGCTTCAGCGCCCCTTCGAGCAGGATCGCCGCGACGCCCCGGCTGGCGCGCATGTCGATGGGAGAGGCGGAGCCGAGCGTTGGCGCGTTGCCCGTCATTTCGGTCAGTTCCGCCTGTGCGGTCTCTCCGGATTCGATGGCGGTGTCGCGGATCGTGGTCAGGGAGTTTATGCGTGCATCCATCAAACGCAGGTCGTCCTTGTTGGCGACACCGCCGGTGACGCGGCCATGCACGATGCGCCGGAAATGCGCCGTCCGGGACAGCTCGCGGTCGCCAAGGCTGGCCCCGTCGCGCCCACCCATCGCCTCAAGATAGAGCGGCTGGGTGGTGCAGACACGGTCGTTCATGTCCTCGGAGAGGGTGACGGCGGCCACCTCGACATCGGCGGCGGCAAAGTCGCGCGCCGCCTTCTTGCTTCTTGCGCCCGTGATCGAAGGGCACTTGGTCAATGACGAGCCCGGCCACCACGTCGCCGAGACTGGTCAGCGACACGGTCGGGCCGATGGTCGGCAACCAGTTCTTGTCCTGCGTTTCCGAGCGCCTTTTGACAGTCAACAGATCGGCTTCGGCTGTCCGGGTGGAGGAGGCCAGTGCGATAGTGGCGATCCCGTCCGGTGCGCTCTTGTCGGGAACACTGGACCGGCGCGCGGGAATCCGTGTCCTCCTGCTCGAAGCTGGACCGGCGAGCGACGACCTGTTCATCGGAGGCCTCGCGGTCGAGGAGACATGGGCCGCCCCGGTAACTTAAATGACGACGTCGATATCCTGGTCGATGATCAGGGTCACACCCTCATCGCCAACCGTGTAGAACTCGTAGCTCTCACCCTCGATCTCGACCGTCTGGCTTGTTTGCGCCGCGTTCTCCACCGTGACCCGGTCGTCCGATCCGCCATGGATCGTCAGGGTGTCGGGGGTGTCGGCCAGGTCATCGGGGGTGAAATCGACGCTCCAGCTGCCGTCATCCCCGACTGTTGTGGTTTCGGTGGCATCGCCATCGGCCTCGTCGTCGGTGCCGGCAGTGTTGCTTCTGTCTTCATTGTCGCCGCTTGTGACGGCGGCTGCGGCGGCCCGGCCACCAAGGCCGCGAGCGCTGGCACGCCCGGGGCTGAACGTCGCGAGCGGCGCCGCGAGCGGTGTTGCGACGGGGTTGATCTCCTGCAGGTCGAGGAAGGTCAGCTGGTCATAGAGACCCCATTTCTCACCCGCGCGCAGGAAGCCATACTGGGCGAAACACTGGTCCCCGACAGGAGCGCCGAGATCGACCATCTGGATCTGCCCGTCCTCGCTGAGAAACAGGTCGCACTCCGCGTCGAATAATCCTGCAATGTGATCGTGTCGCCATTCGTGAGCTGGAGCTTCAGGTCGCTGCGGTCGCGTGTGTAGGAAGCGACATCGACGGGAGACAGGTTCAACGAAACATCTGCACGCTGATCGACTGAAATTGCACTGTTGGCTGCATTTTCGGTCTCGCCACGCCAACGCCAACGCTGCCGCGGACGGCATGCTTGCAGACACTCGTATTGAACGCACCGCTCGATCTCGACCGGCTAATGCCCTTGTTTGATTGCCGGGTACGACATGGAGGGGGCGCATTTCCAATACAATTAATGGGGTTGGAGCGTGTCGGGCCGTGTCCGGTGGGATCCTCTTGCCCCGGCTCGCAATCATCCGTCCCGAAAGGGCCAGGCGGCGACGGGGCTGGCGCGGCAGGGTTGGTTCGGCGGGCGGGCTGCGGTGGAACCTCCTCCTTGCCGGAAACGATCTCGGCCGCTAGACGGGAAAGTATCCAGCTCTCACCAAGATTTTATATGACGCTTGCCAACAGTCACCGCCTGACGGCGACAGGTCCCGCCGAGATCGGTGTCGGTCTTCTGGCCGGGACGCTTTCCAGCCTGTTTGCCGTCTCCTTCGCCTATATCATCTTTGCCGGCCCGCTATCGATGGCGGCAGGTGATGCAATGCGTCTGGCGCTGCTTGGAACGCTGGTCGCGGCGTTGGCCGCACTGGCGCGTCGGCATTTCGCCGGAACGCTGTGGCAGACGCAGAGTGTTGTCGCCGTGGTGCTCGGTCTGGCCGCGGCGAAGATCTCCGGGGATGCGAGCGCGCCAACGCAGGAGGTGGCGGTGGCCACGGTGATGGTGCTGGTCGTGGTGACAGCGCTGGCGACCGGGGCGCTGATGCTGCTGATCGGGCTGGCGCGACTGGGGCAGGTGGTAAAATCCGTGCCCTATCCGGTGGTCGGTGGCTTCCTTGCCGCCACCGGTTGCCTGCTTGTCCTGCGCGCCGTCCAGTTCGGAGTTGGCGACCTGTCCGGGCTCGAAGCCTACCTCGCGCCCGAGGCGCTGCCGCACTGGTTGGCGCCGGTGCTGCTGGCAGTGCTGATGCTGGTGGTGGAGCCGCGGTTTGGCACCAACGCCACGGTGATCTGCGGCTCGGTGCTGTTGTCGGCGGCGGTCTATGGCGGGCTGGCCTGGACCGGGATGAGCCTGGAGGCGGCGCGCGATGCCGGGATCCTGCTGGAGGTGGAGGCGGCACCGGGCGGCTGGACATGGTCGCTCTCGCCCGAGGTCCTGGCCCGCGTCGACTGGGACCTGCTCGTGGCGCAATACCCGCTGATCGGCGCGGCGGCGATCCTGGCCGCGCTCGGCGCGCTGCTGAATCTCTCGGCAATCGAGTTCTCCACCGGCGAGCCGATCGACCCCGATGGCGAGCTGCGTCATGCCGGGCTTGCCAATCTTCTGGCCGGTCTCGGCGGCGGCCTGGTTTGCTACCAATCCACGATCCTGACCCAGCTCTCCGCCGGCCTGCCGGACCGAACGCGCCGCATCGTGCCGGTCGTTTACACGGCTGTGGTTCTCGGGGTCATGGTTGCCGGTGCGGAGCTGCTGAATCTGCTGCCGCGCAGCCTTTTCTCGTTGCTGCTGGCCTATCTCGGGCTCGGCTTCCTGCATCGCTGGCTGGTTGTCGAGCGCGCACGTCTGCCGCGCTACGATTTCCTGATCGTGCTGCTGATCCTCGTCGTGACCTTGCTGGCCGGTTTCGTCTGGGCGGTGCTGACCGGCATTGTCGTCGCCTCGCTGCGCTTTACCATCGCTTATGCGCGCCTGCCCGTGTTGCGCAGCGCGGTGACAGGGGCGGTGCGGCTCTCCTCGACCGAACGCTCCGAAGAGGCCACGCGCCGCCTCGTCGCGCGCGGGGGGGAGACGCTGATCTTCGAGGCCCAGGGTTACATGTTCTTCGGCACCGCCAACACGCTCTATTCGAAGGTGCATCGCGCGCTGGAGGAGCGCCTCTCCGTCGGTGAGCGGGTGCGCCATCTCGTGCTGGACCTGAGCCGGGTGCAAGGGGTCGATGTCTCCGCCATCTTCATGTTCGACCGGTTGGCGCGGCAGGCCCGGCGGAACGGTGTCGACGTCATCTTCACAGGGCTTGAGACGGAGCGGGCCGACGCAATGCTGCGCGGCGTTGAACATGGCGATGTCGTCATCTTCCCGACGCTGGATGGCGCGTTGATCGCGCTGGAAGAGGAGGCGTTGAACCGGTCCATGGCCGAGGAGGCCGACGCGGTCGAGGAGTTGGACGCCTTCGAGGCCGGTTTCCGCACCCTGCTGGACCGGATCGGGGCCGCCGGAGCACCGGTCGATTTTCAGTCTCATGAGGTCGCCGCCGGAACCCGGATCTTCGAGATGGGTGCGGAGGCAGACAGCCTCCTTGTCCTCGATGCCGGACGGCTCTATGCCACGATGCGCGAAGGAGAGCATCCGGCCATGCGGGTCGCGACCTTCCTGCCTGGCGCCGTGGTCGGCGAGATCGGCCTCGTCACCGGTGGTCTGCGCACCGCCTCCATCATCGCCGAGACGGACTGTATTCTCCGCGTCGTCACCCGCGCCGAACTCGCGGCGCTACAGGCATTCGACGCGGATATGGCTTTGGAGATGAGCGCGCAAATTGCCTCCCTGCTGGCGCATCGCCTGGCCCGGACCACTGCCCTTCTGCATGCCGTGTCGCGCTGACGGGCCGGGCGGGGGGGGGTGCACAAATCCCTTGCCGACCCGCCGCGGGATTGGTCAGCGTGCCGCCATTGCAGTACGTTTGTCTATGAAACTTTGAAACGAATTGCGGCGGTTCGTGGAGAGAATTCCCTTTCCCATGCGGCCTGTCGCCAGGAACAGGATTATGAAACAGTTTTTTTGGACGCAGTCTGGCCGCGGCCGTTTTTTGGACGGCTGTCATGTTGGCAAGCGCAGCGAGTGCGACGATCGAAAAAGTGGTGGATGTCAGGTGATCCGCCTTCCTGAGCTCCGGCGGGGAAGAGGTCAGGCTCTTCCGTGGCATGAGCAGCAAGCAGGGCGACGTGATCCAGACCGGGGCGACGGGAAGCGTGCAGATTGTCTTCCCGGACGGCACGAAAATCGTGGTCGGGTCGAAATCCCGACTCTTTGTGGAACATGTGCTTATGCGGGGCAACCGTGCGAGCGATTTTACCGTCGGTGCGGTCTCGGGCCGCTTCCGCTTCATCTCCGGACATCGCGCCAACAGCGCCTATTCGGTGCGCTCTCCGACCGCGACGCTTGGGTGCGCGCGGCAAGGCGTTCGATGTCCATGTGGAGCGCCGCCGCGCGATCATGGTGGCGCTCGAGGGTATTGTCTGGATGTGTGCGGGGGGCGCCTGTGCCGACGGGGTCGCAGGGTGTCAGCCGCTTCTGAGCCCGCCGAGCGGCGGGGTGGCCACTGCGTTGAGTGACGGTTTCCCCTTTCTGGTCTCCCAAACGGTGCTCAACCGGGCCTTCCGTCTCGACCTGTCGGCCTGCCGCTTCGGAACCGGTCAGTCCCGCACCCGTTTCTCGGCGGTGCCGCTGGACAGCCGGAACGGCAACCAGCCGCGACCTGAACGCAGCGAGAGCCGTGAAACCGAGAGCCCCGCGCCGGCCGCGGCCCCGGCGCCCGCGCCAGTGCCGACATCGTCCTCCGAACCAGACGCGGCGCCGAAGCCTGTGGTCGAGATCGAGGCGGAACCGGAAACGGAGGAAGCCCCGCCGCCTGACACGGGGGACAACCGTTTTTTCCCGCTGTGATCGGGCAAGTTCATGAGCCGGGCCGCCGTGATCGGCAAGGGCAGGCTGTTATTTCTGCTGGGGCTGGTGCTCGTGCTGCTGAGGGCAGGGCTGCGACTGGCCGATCCTGCACCGCTACGCGCGCTTCGGTTGAGTTTTTTTGACCAGCTGCAACAGCGCGCGTCCTCCGATCTGTCTGTGCGCGTGGTCGATATTGACGCGGCTTCGCTGGCCACGCAGCCGCTTCGCCACTCTGCTGGACCGGCTGGACCGGCTGGACGCGCTTGGTGGGCGCGTCTTGGCGTTCGATCCACTCTTCGCTGAACCCGACCGCTATTCTCCGGCAAACCTCGCCCGGGATCCGGCGCTGGCCGGTGCCTTCCGACGCAGCGCCACAGCGTCCGAATTCGACAAAGACGCCCGTTTTGCCGCTTCCATGGAAGGCCGGGGGGGCTGGGCGTGGCTATGCGCGGGGGCGGGGAACGACCAGCTGCGGAAATCCGGGATGGTCGAGATTGGCGACGCGCCGGGCACGGGGCTTTCTCGGCTTGTCGTCACCACGCCACTGGCGCCGCCGCTGGGCAAGGCCGCAGCCGGGATTGGCAGCACCGATGTTGCGCCCGGCGCGGCGTCGGGCGTGGTCCGCAAGGTCCCGCTTCTCTGGCAGACGCCCTCCGATCCGTTGCCGGGGCTGGCCGTCGAGGCGCTCCGGCTGGCCATGGGGCAGAACACGATTATCCTCGATGGCGTGCCCGGCGTGCGGGGTGTGGTGCAGTTTCGCGGCATCGGCGCCCTTGCGGCCCCGATCGACGCCATTGGCGCGCTCTGGATGCGCTACCGGCGTGACGATCCAGCGCTTTATGTCTCCGCAGCTGATCTGGTGAGCGACGAGGCGAGCTTCGCGACACGGGAAACGGCACTGCGGCCGCGCCTCGAGGGGCGCATCGTGTTTGTCGGCACATCGGCGGCCGAGTTGCTCGATATTCGGACCACCGCGCTGGGCGAACGTGGGCCGGGGGGCTCGATCCATGCCCAGATTGTCGAGCAGATCCTGCTCGGCGAGACGTTGCGGCGCGACGGCTTCATCGCCGGGCTGGAGCTGTTGGCCTTTGTCGCGCTCGGTTAGGGGGCCAGCCTTGCGCTGACGCAGGGCGGTTCGGTGCGGGGACTTCTCGCCGGCTTCGCGCCGGTGCCGATCATTCTCGGCGCAAGCTGGGGTGCCTTTCGTCATTCCGGCATCCTGGTTGATGCCAGCTTCCCGCTGCTGGGCGGAGCGATGAATTTCGGCCTATTGCTGGCCTGTCGCTTCCTCGTGCTCGACCGCGACCGCTGCCGCATCCGGCGCTCCTTTTCTTACTACGCCGTCCCCCGAATTGCTCCGCCAGATCGAGGCGGGGGGCACCGGCTTGAGCTGGGTGGCTGCAAGCGCGGGGTGACGGTGCTCTTCTCCGATATTCGCGATTCCAAGCCGCTGAGCGAGACGTTGGCGCCGCAGGCTTTGGTGGCGCTGCTCAACGAGCCCTTCACTCGGCAGGGCGGCGAGATCCTTGCCCGGCACGGCACGATCGACAAGTTTATCGGTGACGCGATCATGGCTTTCTAGAACGCGCCGCTTTCAATGCCGCGCCGCAGATGGCGGAGCGCGCACCGGTCGGCATGGCTGTGGGTTGTGCTGTCGGGCGGGTTTGCGTCGGAAATACCGGATCGCGGCAGCGCTTCAATTCCACGGTCATCGGCACACCGGCGAACATGGCGGTGCGGATCGAGGCCCACTGCCGGCGGTTGCGCTAAGATATTGCCATTTCCGCGCCGATGGCGCGGGCGATCGGCGACCGGCTGGCGCTGCTGCTGGCCGGGGCGCCGGTGCTGAAAGGTGTCTCCGAACGCGGGGCGCTCTTTGTGGAGTTGGGCGATGCGGAGATGGCGGCGAGCACGGCGTTCAAGGCGCTGGCGGTTGCGCATGAGGAGCTTCTGGAGAAATTGTCCAGGGGGCGTGCGGCCGGGGCGAGCTGGCGCAATGCCGGGATCTCGGCGCGCGGATTGAGCCGGGGCTTGAAGGGTTTTATGCCGCGATACCGGATCGGATGAAAGAATTTGCGCCGCTGGCGATGTGACGCTCATGGCGCGGAGTATCAGTTCACGGCTCTTGCCCCTGTCGATATGGAGTGCGCGGCGGCGCCGGTCGGTGCGATGGCACGCGCGACGAGGGGCGGGACCCTGAGCAGCAACGGGACCGGCAAGGACCGGCGCCCGTCCATGAAAACCCGAATGGAACGCGATCTGACGACACTATCCCTGCGTGCTTTTCTGGCCCTGCGTGTTTTTTGGTTCTCACGACACGATGTTTTGCACTTGGAGGAGCTTCAATCTGGCCATGACTGACCGTTTGGCTTTGCGGCCTTTGCGAGGAGAGAAGGGATCGTGGTGCTGAAGTCGATCTCGGACAATCGGAGGAACAAACAGGGTGGTTCATCGAGAGGATGAACCGGTTGCCGGGACGATAGTGCCCCAATGCGCGCCCCGGATGGTATCAATGTCGAGGCTGTCGGCACCAGTTCACGGTATCAATTCGAACACCGATGCACAGAACGTGCCGATCTGCGGATCTGGGTGGGGCGCTCTGTTTCGTGTCGTTACATCGAGCAAGGGCATTTGCTCAGTGCCTGTGGTTCAGGTTTCTGAAGGTCTTGCCTGGACAGCCAGTTCGAAGGCACCCTTGTCGGGGCGAAACGGCGTATGGGTGCCGGTCACGTGTATCAAGGTCCTGGAGACGGAGCGTGACACGTGAGGCAGAGCCTTTCTTCGTGGCTCTTCGGGCGGGTGGTCGAGGTTGA
Organism: Tropicimonas sp. TH_r6; assembly: GCF_033101155.1. Taxonomy (NCBI): domain Bacteria; kingdom Pseudomonadati; phylum Pseudomonadota; class Alphaproteobacteria; order Rhodobacterales; family Roseobacteraceae; genus Tropicimonas; species Tropicimonas sp. TH_r6. The sequence goes on along the minus strand of NZ_JAWMPX010000014.1, from coordinate 125,330 downwards.
TCCACGCAACGACCCCGCTTTGCGCTACATTCATCGGTGCCTATGGCTGCGACCGCCGTCGCTGACGCATCCGGTAAATCTATCCGGAACCGATCGGCTGAACGGAACCGAAACCGAGACGCCGGCGATGGTGCCTTCCATTTGCCGAAGCTCCAGTTGCGCAACCTGCTTTCTCATGAGTTACTGTTCCATCCGTCACGTTGCCTGGTCGAGAAATCAGGCCGAAGCTGTGCGCTTTCAACCCTTTGAGGGCCCGTCTGTCGGTCGGCATAGTGCAAATCTGGTCGATCGGCGGGAGGCTGCGGTGCTGGTCATGTCTCCCGTCGACCGGGCGGCGCGGCGCCGGTCCTCGACGGACCCGGACCGCTTCGCGGTCCCGGCCCATCTCGGACCGAGCGGCGGTGGCGCCGCTGGCGCGGCGCGGGGCCTGCGGCCCCGGAGCGAGGTTCAGGCGGTTCAGACCGTCAGATGCCTGGCGCGGGCGCCGCGCTCGATGGCGGCGGCGTTGAGGCGTGGGATGTCGAGTTGGTAGCGCATTTCCTGAAGCATGCGCAGCTCCTCCTCGGTCAGCCGTCCATCGGCCGCGGCCACGTCGCAGCACAGCGCATAGGCCGTCTCGTGCAGGTGCTCGGGCAGCGCTTCGTCGACAAGGCCGAACAGCGCGTCGATCCCGTCCTCTTCCTCGAAGAGGTCGAACACCATGGTGGCCATGGTCCGGATATGGTCGACATCGTAATCCGCGAAAACCGGGAGGTGGTTCACGATCCGCTCGATCGTGACCAGCTCGGAGGTGCGGATATCCTCGTCGGAGACCGATGTGGCGATCATGGTCGCGACAAGCGCGTCCTGCGGCGAAAGCGGTTGGGGGTCCTGCGGCATCTTCGGCTCCTGTCGGGCATTGCTATGCAGCAGATTTATTGACCTGCGCGCCCCCCCGCAATAGGGAGTGGCGCGTCCCGGCCACAAGTCGGGACGGTTTTGCGCGGCATGGAGCCGCGACCCTGAAGAGAAAGACCGTTTCTATGTCCGAACTGCGTGAGCTTGCGATGTCGTCCAAGGCCTGGCCCTTCGAGGAAGCCCGCCGGGTGTTGAAACGCTACCAGAAGGCGCCGCCGGAGAAGGGCTACGTGCTGTTCCAGACCGGATACGGCCCCTCGGGCCTGCCCCATATCGGCACGTTCGGCGAGGTCGCCCGCACGACGATGGTGCGCCGCGCCTTCGAGCAGATGTCGGATATCCCGACCCGGCTCATCGCCTTCTCCGACGATATGGACGGCTTCCGCAAGGTGCCCGGCAACCTGCCGGAGCAGGAGATGCTCAGCCAGCATCTTGGGCTGCCGCTCACCGATGTGCCGGACCCGTTCGGCACCCATGAGGGTTTCGCCCAGCATAACAATGCCCGCCTCTGCGCCTTCCTCGACAGTTTCGGCTTCGAGTATGAGTTCGCCTCGGCCACCGAGTATTACCGCACCGGGCGTTTCGACGAGATGTTGCTGGTGGCGCTGGAGCGCTTCGACAAGATCATGGAGATCATGCTGCCGACACTGGGCAAGGAACGTCAGGCGACCTATTCGCCCTTCCTTCCGGTCAGCCCGAAGACGGGGCACGTCCTGCAAGTGCCGACGCTGGAGCGCAATCTCGCCAACGGGACGATCGTCTATGAGGAGCCCGATGGCGAGCGGATGGAGGTTCCGATAACCGGTGGCCACGTCAAGATGCAGTGGAAGCCGGACTGGGCGTTGCGTTGGGCCGCTCTTGGTGTCGATTACGAGATGTCCGGCAAGGATCTGATCGATTCCGTGACGCAATCTTCGAAGATATGCCGGGCGCTTGGAAAGACGCCGCCCGAGGCGCTCTCCTATGAGCTGTTCAACGACGAGAACGGCCAGAAGATATCGAAATCGAAGGGCAACGGGCTCTCGATGGAGGAATGGCTGACCTATGCCGCACCGGAATCCTTGAGCTATTTCATGTATCTCAAGCCGAAAACGGCCAAGCGGCTCTATTTCGACGTCATCCCGAAGGCGGTGGACGAATATCACCAACAGCTGCGCGCCTATCCCGATCAGGACACGAAAGCGAAGCTCAACAACCCGATCTTCCATGTCCATGGCCATAATGCGCCGGCCTCGGATATGGTGGTCAGCTTTGCGATGCTGCTGAACCTCGCCTCCGTCGCCGGCGCCGAGGAGAAGGACGCGCTCTGGGGCTTCATCCGCCGCTATGCGCCAGAGGCGACCGCCGAAACCCACCCGCAACTCGACGCTGCGGCCGGTTTTGCCGTGCGCTACTACAATGACTTCGTGAAGCCGGAGAAGACCTTCCGCCTGCCCGACGACAAGGAGCGTGCGGCGCTGGAAGATCTCGCCGGACGTCTGCGCGCCTGGCAGGGCGGGCTCGATGCCGAGGAACTGCAATCGGTGGTCTTCGCTGTCGGCAAGGCACATGAGTTCGATCCGCTGCGCGACTGGTTCAAGGCAATCTACGAAGTGCTGATGGGGGCCAGCCAGGGGCCGCGTTTCGGCGGGTTCATCGCGCTTTACGGCGTCGATGAGACCGTGGCGCTGATCGAGGAAGGTCTCGCGGGCGCGTTGATCTCGGAGTGAGTGCGCCGCTGCCCCGCCAGGCGCCCTGAAAATGCATGGAGCGCATTGCGATAGCCGCGTCCCGGGAGGGGCGCGGTCCGACGCGGCCTGACGCCCCGGCAGTCCGGGCCCCTCCTGTCCCTGTCGCGCGTTGTGCGGGCGCTGTCCTTGCCGGACGGAAGGCGCTAGCAAGGGGCGGGACAGACCGGATCAGGGAGTGATCGGCAATGGATTGGGAGCAGGCCGCGCGTGCGGGCAGGACGATGATGGCCGTCGTCACGACCGGGAACGGTGGCTATGACAAGCTTGACTACCGGGCCGTGCCGCTGCCCGCCTCTGCGCCGGGCGAGGTGTTGATCCGGGTGCTCGCGGCAGGAGTGAACAATACCGAGATCAACACGCGGCTTGGCTGGTATTCCGCCTCGGTGACCGGCGCCACGGAGGAGGCGGCGGATCTTCAGGAGACGAAGGCGGAGCAGAAATCCGATGGCGGCTGGAACGCGGCGACGCCTTTCCCGCTGATCCAGGGCACGGATTGCTGCGGCCGCGTCGTCGCCTCGGCGGATGACGCGGGCGCGGCGCTGATCGGCAAGCGGGTCCTCGTGCGCGCCTGCATGCGGTCCAATGGCTTCGACGATCTGGAGAATGTCTGGATAGCCTCGGATTTCGACGGCGCTTTCGCCGAATATGTGCGCGTGCCGGCCAGCGAGGTCTTCGCTGTCGAGTGCGACTGGTCGGATGCCGAGCTGGCGACGATCCCCTGCGCCTATGGTACGGCGGAGAACATGCTGCACCGGGCGCGGGTTGCTCCCGGCGACCTGGTTCTGGTTGCGGGGGCCTCCGGCGGGGTCGGGTCAGCCAGCGTGCAACTGACGCGGCGGCGCGGGGCACGCGTGGCCGCGATCACGACGGCACAGAAAGCGGATTTGCTGCGCGGGCTTGGCGCGGAGATCGTGATCGAGCGTGGCGCGGATCCTGTGGCGGAGCTGGGCGCGGGGTCGGTCGATGTCGTGGTCGACAATGTTGCCGGGGCGGGGTTCCCGAAAATGCTCAAGGCGTTGAAACGCGGCGGACGGCTCGTCTCTTCGGGGGCGATTGCCGGACCGATCGTCGATCTCGACATGCGCGACATGTATCTCAAGGATATCACGCTGATCGGCTGCACCGCCTGGGACGCACCGGTCTTTCCCGATCTCGTCTCCTATATTGAGCGCGGCGAGATCCGCCCGATCCTTGCCGCGACATACCCGTTGGAGCGGATCGCCGAGGCCCAGCAGGATTTTCTCAAGAAGACCCATTTTGGCAATTTCGTCCTGATCCCGCCAGAAGAGGCGGGCTGAGGGCGCGCAGGCCTAGATGGAGATCTCTTCAGGCGGATCGTCGAGCAGCTCCCGCAGCGCGGTCATCGCCGCCTCGAACCGGTCCAGCGGGATCTGGCCGTTGATCGAGATCCGCACCGCGTGCGGCGCGCGCCCTTCACGCAGGGTGAAGACTTCGGCCGACCGGATCTGGATGCCGGCGCGTTCGGCGGCGCGGGCAAATTCCGCGGCGCGCCAGCCGCGCGGCAGGCGCAGCCAGAGGAAGGGGACATCCTCGCGCCAGGTCAGGTCATGCCCGCCCAGCGTATTGACCGCGACACGGACATAGTCGGCGAGCCGGGAACGGACGCGGATGGCGGTCTCGCGGGTCTGCGGATCACTCAGGACGATCCGGGCCAGCTCGGCCAGTGGCCGGGCGAGGCCGAAAAATCCGTATTCGGCGGCCCGTCGCAGGGCAGCGTGCTGCCCCTCCGGCGCCACCGCGAAGCCGATCCGCAGGGCCGGTGAGATGGTCTTGGAGATCGAGGCGACATACCAGGCGCCTTCGGGCCAGAGCGCGCGATAGCTCGGCGCGCGGGCCGGCGCGGTGCGATAGCAGTCATCTTCAAGAATCTGCACGTCCACCCGGCGACAGGCCGCGACGATGGCTTCCCGGCGCGCGCGCGGGGTGTGTAGCGCGGTCGGGTTGTGCATCTCCGCCGAGGTGCAGAGCAACCGTGCGCCGGTCCGGCGCGCCACCCGCTCGATCTCTTCCGGGATCAGTCCCTCCGCGTCCATCGCGACATCAGCCACATCGACCCGCAGCATCTCCGCAGCGCGCCGGAAGCCGGGATAGGACAGCTCCTCGACCAGCACCGTCGGCCTTGGCTCGCGCAGCACCGCCTGCATGACCAGCGAGACCGCGTTTTGTCCGCCATGACAGAGCACGAGATCCTTGTGTCCGATGCTGCCCAGCATCACATCCGAGAGCCAGCCGACAGCGGCGCGGCGCGCCGGCTCGAAGGCCTCGCGGTTCGGATATTCCAGCAGATCGTTCATCGGTCCGTCCGCCACCGCATGCATCGCGGCGCGGATCGCCGCGACCTGTCCCATATCCGGCAGGCGCGGGCTGAAGAGATTGACCGGCCCGTCCGGGCTCTCGGTGGGATGGGCCCAGACCTCTTCCTCGGGCAGGGCAGGGCGCCCGGAGGCGACGAAGGTTCCGCGCCCAACCACCGCTTCCAACCGTCCGGCATTGGTCAGCAACGCATAGGCGCGGGCGACGGTCCCCGGCGTGATCCCGAGCGTCCAGGCGAGCTGGCGCACCGGCGGCAGCTTAGCCCCCTCGGTCAGCAGGCCGGTGGAGATGGCGCTCTCGATATGGTCGGCGAGGGCGCGGTACTTCGGGCCAGCCGTCAGATCAGCGCCCTCGATCCATTTTGTATCCGACACAATACTTTCCTAGACTCGAGACAATTTGCGCATGTATTAGAATTGTACTGGTTCAATTGGTATTGTGTCAATACAAAGGAGATCCCCAATGACACAGAGTTACAGCACCCCGTCGCAACGGCTTGAAACGCTTGGTCGTCGCCCGACACTCCCGCTGGCGGCAAATCTCGCCGTGGGCGTTGCTGTAGCCCTTGTGAATTGGGATTGCCGCCGACGCTCGCGCCGCGCCCTCGCGAAACTCTCGCCAGACCAGCTCCGTGATATCGGGGTGACGCCGGCAGAGGCCGGTTGGGAGAGCAGCAAACCGTTCTGGCAGGTCTGACACGGCCCGTTCGCTGAGGCGATCTGTGATATGCTGAACCGTCCGGATTTTATCGGGGCGGAAATCAGCCTGAAACTGGCCGGGTCGCCGTCATGGGCCCCGGCCAGTTTTCTTTCGTTTCAGGATCTGGTCAGGGTCGCCGGGCGATGAGTTGGTCGGCAAGCTGTTCCATGTCGGGTGCGATGAAATCCGGCACGGGGATTTCGGCTGCGGTCAGCAGGGCGTTCATCGGCCGGGTCACGAAAGCGCCCTGCAACCCGGCGGCTTGGGCGCCGATCGTATCCCAGAGATGGCAGGCGACGAGGCAGAGATCGGCGGGCGGCACCTCTAGCGCCTCGGCGACCTGGAGATAGGTTTCCGGCGCCGGTTTGAAACGGCGCACCGCATCGACGCTGAACCCGGCTTCGAAGAATTTGCCGATGCCGGCAAGCTCCAGCGCGGAGGGCGAGCCTGCGGGGGCGGAGTTGGTCAGGGTCAGCAGCCGGAAACCGGCATCGTGCAGCCGGGTCAGCGCCGGGGCCACATCCGGATGCGCGGGCATGGTGGCCATGCGGCGTTTGAGCTCCTCGGCGTCGCCCTCATCGATGTGTCGCCCGTGGGTTTCGGCCACCATCCTGAGCGCCCCAAGGCCAAGCCCGCCGAACTGCGTGTAAAGGCCGCAGAGCGTCATCGTCTGGGAATAGAGAATGAGTTGGGCGAACCACTCGCGCAGGCTTGCAGGGTCGCCAAAGAGGCGTTCGAAGAGCGGTTCGAGCGTTGTGATGTCCAGGAGCGTCTCGTTCACGTCGAAGACGAGGATCGGGGCGGTGGGTTTGGGCATCATGTGTCCTGTTGGTTGCGGGCGCGGGCTCAGCATAGACCCGAAGGCCGGGCATGCGACAGGGGCGGATTGGACTTTACGATTCCGGGGCGCAGTCCTAGACCTGTCCCTGTCGGGTATCCGGGACGGCGCGGGAGGGCGCTGCGGATGCCGGAATGGATTTTCGCGCAGGATTGCAGGGCGGCTGAGACGATGGATCGTGATGCCGCGACCACTCGCAGCCGCGCGGGAGTGGTTTGGCGCTTCCCGACCTGATCGGTTGGGAAGGGGTTTTCAAGGGAGTGGGCCAGGATGAGCCATTTTCTCGGTGTGGATGTAGGAACCGGCAGCGCGCGTGCGGGGCTGTTCGACGGGGCCGGGCGGCTTCTCGGGACGAAGGCTGTTGCGATCGAAACCTTCCGACCGGCGCCGGATTTCGCGCAGCAGAGCTCGGCGGAGATCTGGGCGGCGGTTTGCGCGGCGGTGCGCGGGGCGCGTGCGGCGGCCGGGGTCCCGGAGACGGATGTGGCCGGGATCGGGTTTGATGCGACCTGCTCGCTCGTGGTTGCGGGCGCGGACGGCGCGCCGGTCAGTGTCAGCCCGGGTGGTGAGGCGGCGCAGGATGTCATCCTCTGGATGGATCACCGCGCCATGGGCGATGCCGAGGAGATCAACGCGCTTGGCGGCGCGCCACTCTCCTATGTCGGCGGCGTGATTTCGCCAGAGATGGAAATGCCCAAGCTGCGCTGGCTCAAGCGGGAATTGCCGGAGAGCTGGGCAGCAGCCGAACGGTTCTGGGACCTGCCGGACTGGCTCGTCCACCGCGCGACCGGAAGCGAGACGCGGTCTCTCTGCTCGACGGTTTGCAAATGGACCTATCTCGGCAACAAGGGCACGTCCGGCGAGGGCTGGGATGACGCGTTCCTTGCCCGGATCGGGCTGGAAGAGCTGGCCGGGACCGGACATGCCGCAATTGGCGAAGCCTTCGCCGCGCCCGGCGCGCCGTGTGGAAGGCTGAATGCGCAGGCCGCGGAAGAGCTTGGGCTGCGCCCCGGCACGGCGGTCGCGGCGAGCATGATCGACGCTCATGCCGGCGCCGTTGGCACATTGGGCATGGAGCTGGGCGAGGCAGACATCACCGCGCGGCTGGCGATGATCGCCGGCACCTCGACCTGTCATATCGGCCTGACCCGCGATCCGGTTTTCGTTCCCGGTGTCTGGGGCCCCTATTTCGGCGTGGTGCTGGACGGGTACTGGGCGCTGGAGGGCGGGCAATCGGCCGCCGGGGCGCTGATCGATGCGGTGCTGGCCCGCCATTCGGCCACCGCGACGCTCGCGGCCGAGGCCGGCGGGCAGCGCGTCACCGACCTGCTCGATGCGCGGCTGGAAGCGATGGGACCGGAGACGGCCACGCTCACGGCCAACCGGCATGTCCAGCCCGATTTCCACGGCAACCGCTCGCCCCGCGCCGAGCCCTGGCGTCACGGCGGGTTTGACGGGCTGACGCTGGAGACCGGGCCGGAGTCGCTGGCGCTGGACTATCTCGCGACGGTTCAGGCCTTGGCCTATGGCACCCGCGCGATCCTTGAGGCGATGCGCGCGCAAGGGGCCGGGTTCGACACGCTGGTGATGAGCGGCGGGCTGGCAAGGAACGCGCTCTACCTGCGCGAACATGCGGATGCGACGGGCTGCACCATTCTTGTCCCGGACCAGCCGGAGCCGGTGCTGCTGGGCAGCGCCATGCTGGGCGCGGTGGCGGCGGGCGCACATCCGGATCTGCCCTCGGCGATGGCGGCGATGACTGGCGGCGGGACGCGGATTGTGCCGCGCGGTGGAGAGATCGCTGCGTATCATGACCGCAAGTACCGGGTGTTCGAGCGCATGCAGGCGGATCACGCGGCGTATCGGGAGATGATGGTGGAGGCGCAATCCGGATAGCGAGGAAGTTCAACGTCGGATGCTGATGCTGTCGAAAAGGAACGCGACGCTGGCCCGGCGCCTTCGGTTTGATTCCGGGCCATAGAGCGCGACACACATTTCCCTACCGGCTCAAAACGAACTTCGGATTCCGGTCAACCCCTCGGGGTCCCGTTGAATGCAAACAGGACCGGGATATACCCGGCCCTGATCAGAGTCTGGTCGAACGATTACTTCTCGAGCTTGAGGAAGTAGTCGAAGATTTCCGGGACATTGCCGGCGCCCATCTCGGCAGCGACAGCGGCCTCGAGGTTATGCGAGGTGCCTTCGGCGATCTCGGCGCGGGTGCCCAGATCCTTGACCATTTCCAGGAAGTAGCCGAGGTCCTTGTTGGCATTGGCGATGGAGAAACCGAGGTCGCTCACGCCGTCCACGGCGTAGTTCTTGCAGAAACCCATGAAGGGCGAGTTGGACGGGCCGGTCGACATTATGTCGTAGAGCTGCTGGCGGTCGACGCCCGCCTTGGTGGCGACGGCGAAGGCCTGGGACATGGCGCAGACGGTGGTCATGCCCATGAAGTTGTTGATCAGCTTGGTGGTGTGACCAGCGCCCAGAGCGCCAAGATGGAAGACGTTCTCGCCTTGTTCGTCGAGCAACGGCTTGACCTTCGCGAAGGTTTCTTCATCGCCGGCGGCCATGATGTTCAGCAGGCCGTCCTTGGCATGGGCCGGGGTGCGGCCGAGCGGGGCGTCGATCATGCCAGCGCCCTTGGCGGCGAGGTCGGCGCCGATCTTGCGGGTGGAGGCGGGGATCGAGGTGCCGAAATCGATCAGCACGGAGCCTTCCTTGATGCCGGCGAGGATGCCGTTATCGCCATAGACGATCTTCTCGACCACGGCAGAGGTGGTCAGGCAGAGCATCACGATATCGGCGGCTTCGGCCAGCTCCTTGCCCGACGCGGCTTCCCGGGCATTGCCACGCTCAAGAACGGTCGCAACGGCGTCCTTGTTGAGATCCATGACGACAAGGTCGTACCCTCGTTTCTGAAGGTTTTCGACCATGTTGCCGCCCATGAGGCCGAGGCCGATGAAACCGATGACGGGTTTGGACATATCCGACTCCTGAAGGAATTATTGTTTGGTTGAGGCTCATATAGCAAATATTTACAAATTTTCCAGAGCAAGATTCGACCTTTGGCGGCTTTGTCACAGATAGTTTCCGCGTGGGCGTGATCTCCAGCTCGTCTGGCCTTCTGTGACAGCGTTGACCCGTGCGGTGCTTCGCGCGAAACGAGGGCTGGTCCAACCTGACGGCAACCCCGGTCGAAAACCGGTCCGGTCGAGCTTTCTGGCGGTGCGTGGCCATGATATTCCCCGGACCCGGATCCAAAGACAGCCGGGCGTCGGTCTTCGCGCCGCAAGGGAAAGAAAGCTGATGAGCGAGTCATATCCTCCCATCGAGATCTGGCGGGCAGCTGTCGTCGAGCTGTTGGCGGATGCGTTGCCGCCCGAGCAGGGGCAGGGGCGCGCGGGCTGGAACGACATGGCCGTCACGGCCTGGCAATTTGGCTGCATGGCGCTGGCGGCGCTCGGGGTGGCGGAGAGACGGCCCTGGGGCGCGGAGCGGAGCGCGCAGGCGCGGGGTCCGGACCCGGCGCCGCGTTGGGACGATATCTGTTGCGTGGTGCTGTCCGTTCTCGGGCAGACCGGGGCGCTGGAATGTCTGGGTCCGGATGGGACGCTTGTCCACGACCCACGATGGGATATCGACCGCCAAGCTCTGCGGAAAGAGTCGGGGGAACCGCCAGAGCCGACTATCGCGGCGGCACATGGATGCGGCGCGGCGCATGGGTCGGCGGCAGCGGTGCGGCTGCTGGACCGTCTCGGGCTTGTCGATGGCGGCCAGTGGAGCGAGGCCGCAGAGCCGATCTTCTGGCGGCGCCAGCCAAAGGGCTGGGGGATGGCACCGAAAGCCGATCCGCGATTCGCCGAAGCGCTGGAGGTCTGCGCCTGGACCTTGCCGGAGGAACTGGCGGACGAGATCGAGCAGCAGGTTGATGTCTCCGAGGCCGATGTCGACGCGGCGATGGACCGGCATCTGAAAGCGCAGGCGGAGCTGATCCGCGATTATCCCGCGCAAAGACGGTTCCAGCAGAAGCCCAGCCTTGAGGGGATGCGGCGTTCGGAAATCTTCAAGCGCACGCGACGGCTGGACAATCTTTTCTTCGAGGGCTGGCGGCTCTCCGATGGCTGGCTGACGGACACGCAACTTCCAGCGGCGCTGACCATTTTCCACGATCCGCTGGCGATGCAGATGCGGGAGGCGCTTGTCCGACGGCTCTTTCCGACATCGGATCTCGGGCGGCCGCCGCCCGGGTGACGCTGTCTTTTGCCGGCCCGCTCCGGCGTCCCGGGCCCGCTGTTTTGACGGATCGTTCGGTTAGCCTGTCACCAAACGAATTCCGAAGAACAGTAGCGCGGAGAGTGCTGCGGCGGCTGGCACGGTGATGATCCAGGCGGCAGCAATGGTCATCGCATGTGTCCTGCGGACCAGTTTGCGCTGGCGCCGTTCGCTCGGGGTGTGAAACGGACGATCCGGCACGGATTGGCGGGCACGGACAAGCCGCCGTTCGGCATACCATTCGCGGAAGAAGCCGACCCCGAAGATCCCGCCAACAGCGATATGGGTCGAGCTGACCGGCAGGCCCAGCCAGCTTGCGACGATGACGGTGATGGCTGCGGAGAGGGCGACGCAGAAGGCCCGCATCGGGTTGAGCTTGGTGATCTCGCTGCCGACCATGCGGATGAGCTTCGGTCCGAACAGGAACAACCCGAAGGAGATCCCGAAGGCGCCGATCATCATGACCCAGAAGGGGATACTGATGGCGGAGGTGAAATCGCCCGTCGAGCTGGCACTGACGATGGCCGCCAGCGGTCCGACCGCATTGGCGACGTCATTCGCGCCATGGGCAAAGCTGAGGAACGCGGCGGAGACGATAAGCGGAATCGAAAACAGGGTCTTGAGCGACCTGTTGCGGTTTTCCAGCCCCTTGGCCTGCTTGCGGATCACCGGGATCAGGATCAGCCAGATGGCGATGCCGATCACCAGGCCGGCGCCGAGCGCGGTGCTGAAATCGATCTTCACGATCTTCTTCAAGCCCTTTACCGCCAGGTAGGCAGAGAAGGCGCCGGCCATGATTCCGACGAGAACCGGCACCCATTTTCGGGCGGCGGCAATCTTGTCCGGCTGGTAGATGATGCGTTCCTTGATGAACCAGAGGAAGGCAGCGGCGATCACCCCGCCCAGCAGCGGGGAGATGACCCAGCTTGCGGCAATGGCGGCCATGGTCCCCCAGTTGACGGCGTTGAAGCCCGCCGCCGCGATTCCCGCGCCCATGACGCCGCCGACCACCGAATGCGTGGTCGAGACCGGCGCCCCGACCCAGGTCGCGATATTGACCCAGAGCGCGGCGGAGAACAGCGCGGCCATCATGGCCTGTATGAAGATATCGGCCGATTGCGTGGACTCGGGCGAGACGATCCCCTTGGCCACCGTCGATACGACGTCACCACCCGCTATAAGTGCGCCCGCGCTTTCGAAGATGATGGCGATCGCGATGGCGCCACCCATGGTCAGTACATTCGCGCCGACAGCCGGTCCCATATTGTTGGCAACGTCATTGGCGCCGATATTCACCGCCATATAGGCACCGATCGCCGCTGCGAGCACGATAACCAGGGCGCCGTTCGATCCATCGACAAGGAAGGCGGCGAAGAGGCCGGCGAGCAGGATGAACGCTGCGGCCAGCGCCGGAGCGGCCATCGGCCGGGCGACGAACGCGTTGGCGGCCTCGAGGCTGGAGAGGCGATCGAGATCCCGGTCCAGGGTCTCCAGATGCCGAGGTTCGAAATTCTTGTCCGACACGTTTTGTCCCCTGTGTCCTGTCTTTCGGGGGCCTCAATACAGATCCGACTGTGGCCGCGGAACCGTTTTGTAACGGCAATGTGACGCAGTCGCGTGACCCGTTCGGGAGGGGGGCCGTCGCCGACGCCGGGCTGTCCGATGGGCGCGGACGGCCTGCCGCGTCACAGCGTCCCCTTTCCGGCCATCCCGCGGGGCGGATAGGCCGGAGCCACCGGCAGGGACGGGGGCGTGTCCCGAGCGGCCTGTCGCGGCAGCAAATGCAAGGGAAACCAGAGCCAATGGCAGATAGAAATCAGCGTCCGCGACGGTCCTTTATCTTCACGCCGGGTCTGCGACCGGACATGTATCCCAAGGCGCTCGCCTCGGGCGCGGATATCGTCTGCGTCGAGCTTGAGGACGGGATTGCGCCGAAGGACAAGGCAGAGGCGCGCCTGAAGGCGCTTGCCCTGTTCGAGACCACACCGGCCGAGGACGGCGTGGAACGGGTCCTTCGGATCAACTCGATGCGGGAACGGTTCGGGATCGAGGATGTCCACGCGATCCTGGCCACCGACACGCCGCCACCGGCGCTGATGATGCCAAAGGTGCGCACGCCGGACGAGGTGGTCCTGCTGGACCAGCTCCTGGGAGAACGCGGGCACTCAACGCGGCTGCACGTGATCATCGAGACCAATGCCGGGCTGGAGGCCGCGGCGGAGATCGCGCGCTGCTCTGCCCGGGTCGATGCACTGTTCTTTGGTGGGGTGGACATGGCGGCGGAGCTGCGCTGCCGCAACGCCTGGGAGCCGCTGCTTTATGCGCGCTCCCGCGTGGTACATGCCGCTGCGTCCGCCGGGCTGGATGCGATCGACGTGCCTTTCCTCGACCTCGACGATCCTGACGGGATGCGTGTCGCGGCCGAGCAGGCGCGCGAGTTGGGCTTTGCTGGCAAGGGGGCTGTTCATCCAAGGCAGATCGCGGCGCTGAACGCTGTGTTCACGCCCTCGGAGACGGAGATTGCCCGCGCCCGCCGCATCGTCACTGCCTTCGAGGCTGCGGATACGGGGTTGGTGGTGATCGACGGCAAGCTGATCGAGAAGCCGGTGCTGCGTGACATGTACCGTATCCTGGCCATCGCTGACCGGATGGGGTGATGGTGCGACGGCGAGCGCTGAAGGGCCCGGCGCAAGACTAGGCCGCCGTGCCAGCGCCGGAGCGTTTTGCGGTCGCAGCGAATGACGGCATTGTCCGCATGGATGACCTTGCTGTGCTCAGCAGGCCCGCAAGCCGCCATCCACCGGGATCGACAACCCGTTCATCATCCCGGACTCGTCGCTCAGCAGGAAGGCGATCAGGCCGGAGATGTCGTCGGTTTCGGCAAAGCGTCCCATCGGGATGCGCGCAAGCATCGGTCCGGATTTCTCCGGCGCGCTCCAGGCCTCGACAGCCAGCTCGGTCATGGTCACGGTCGGGTTGATGCTGTTCACGCGGATTCCGTGCTGTCCCAGCTCGTTGGCCATCACGCGTGTCATTGCGTCCAGCGCGCCCTTGGACGCGCAATAGGCGACATGGTCGGCCCAGCCGAAGAAGGCCGACATCGAGGAGACATTGACCACCGATCCGCCGCCGCCCGCCGCGATCCGAGCCTTCGCGTATTCCTGGGTCACGATCAGGGCCGCGCGGGCGTTGATCGCCATGAGCGCGTCGAAATCCTCGGGGCGGGCGTCCAGAACGCTGCCCAGGATGCTGGTGCCGGCGCAATTGACCAGCAGATCGGCGGGCAGGGCGGCGCGGGTCGCTTCCCGCGCGGCCCCGGCATCGGAGAGGTCGGCCACATGCGAGCTGCCGCCAATCTCCGAGCGCAGGCTGTCGAGATCCGCCGCCGTGCGGGCGATGCCAGCGATCTCCGCGCCCTCGCTAGCGAGCCGAATGGCAAGCTCGCGCCCGATCCCCTTGCCAGCCCCGGTAATGATGATCCTCTTGCCGCTGAACCGCATGCGTTGTTCCTCCCGTGCAATCTGGCGATGCGGCCTGTCGCGCATCGCAACCGGGTTTGATCCCGTGCTGCGGCAAACCTTGCCGCTTCGGGAGGGAGTCACAAGTGGGACAGGCAGTCGCGGAGGTTGCCGCTGAACGCTGGAAGACAGGGCCTATACTGGCGGGACCCGAATGCGAGTGGGGGTCCCGAGAACGGAAACGGGCGCCCAAATGGGCGCCCGTCTCTCGATCCATGTCCTGCGCGATCAGTCCATCGCCTGGAAGTTCAGGGCTGCCCCTTCCTTGATGCCAGAGGGCCAGCGCGCCGTGACGGTCTTGGTACGGGTGTAGAACTTGAACCCGTCCGTGCCATGCTGGTTAAGGTCGCCGAAGCCGGATTTCTTCCAGCCGCCGAAGGTGTGATAGGCCAGCGGCACCGGGATCGGGACGTTGATGCCGACCATGCCGATATTGATCCGGGACGCGAAATCGCGGGCCGTGTCGCCGTCGCGGGTGAAGATCGCGGTGCCGTTGCCATACTCGTGATCCATGGCAAGGCCGATGGCCTCTTCATAGGTGTCGGCGCGGACGGTGGACAGGACCGGGCCGAAAATTTCGGTGGTGTAGATATCCATGTCCTTGGTCACGCGGTCGAAGAGATGCGGACCGACGAAGAAGCCCTCCTCGTAGCCCTGAAGCGAGAAATCACGGCCGTCGATGACCAGCTCGGCGCCCTGGTCGATGCCAGTCTGCACGAGACGCTCCACGTTTGCCTTGGCGGCGGCGGTGACCAGCGGGCCGTAATCGACATCGTCGCCGGCGGTGTAGGGGCCGACCTTGAGCGCTTCAACGCGCGGCTTGAGCGCGGCGATCAGGCGGTCAGCGGTCTCCTCGCCGACCGGAACGGCCACGGAGATCGCCATGCAGCGTTCGCCCGCAGCGCCGTAGCCTGCGCCGACCAGCGCATCGGCGGCCTGTTCCATATCGGCATCCGGCATGATGATCATGTGGTTCTTGGCGCCGCCGAAACACTGCACGCGCTTGCCGTTGGCACAGCCGCGCTCGTAGATATAGGCCGCGATCGGCGTCGAGCCGACAAAGCCGACCGCCTGGACGGTCTCGTTGTCGAGGATCGCGTCCACCGCTTCCTTGTCGCCATTGATGACCTGGAAACAGCCATCCGGCAGGCCGGCTTCCTTGAAGATCTCGGCCAGCATCAGCGGAACGGAGGGGGCGCGCTCGGAGGGCTTGAGGATGAAGGCGTTGCCCGAGGCCAGCGCCGGGCCAGCTTTCCACAGCGGGATCATGGCCGGGAAGTTGAACGGCGTGATGCCGCAAACGACGCCAAGCGGCTGGCGCATGGAATACATGTCGATGCCGGGGCCGGCGCCGTCCGTGTAATCGCCCTTGAGCAAATGCGGCGCGCCGATGCAGAACTCGATGACCTCGAGGCCGCGCTGTACGTCGCCCTTGGCGTCCGGGAAGGTCTTGCCATGCTCGCGGGACAGGGCTTCGGCGAGCTTGTCCATGTCGCGGTTGAGAAGTTCCACGACCTTCATCATCACGCGGGCGCGGCGCTGCGGGTTGGTCGCGCCCCATTTGGGCTGGGCAGCGGCGGCGCGAGCGACAATGTCATCGACCTCGGCCTTGGAGGCCAGGGCGAGCTTGGCTTGCACTTCGCCGGTGGCGGGGTTGAAGACATCGGCCGTGCGGCCGGAAGAGCCGGCAACGCGCGCGCCGTCGACATAGTGACCAAGGTGTTCCATGCGTTCCTCCACTGAACATTTTTCGGCACAATAGCCTTGCAGAGATGCCGGGAGAAGCGGCAGATTGCCAAAAAGGTTTTGCATTTTTGCAAAGGGTGGCCGGATGGGACCGAGCTGGGACGATCTGAAAGTATTTCTCGCGGTGGCGCGGCAGGGCAGCCTCTCGGCGGCGGGCGCGGCGCTGAAGCTGGATCCGGCAACGGCGGGCCGCCGTGTGGCGCGGCTGGAGGAGGCGCTCGGGACGGCGCTCTTTCTCAAGTCTCCGCAGGGTTATGCGCTGACCGGGGCCGGAGAGCGGCTGATGCCGCACGCGGAAGCTGCCGAACAGGCAATGACCCATGGCGAGGACGCTGTGCGCGGGCAGGGGGACCGGCTTTCGGGCGTGGTGCGGCTCGGGGCACCGGATGGCTGCGCCAATTACCTGCTGCCACAGGTTCTGGCCGGGATCGTGTCGGCGCATCCGGGGCTGGAAGTGCAGCTCGTGGCGCTGCCGAGGGTCTTCAATCTCAACCGGCGGGAGGCGGATATGGCCATCGGCGTTTCGGCGCCGGAGGCGGGGCGACTGACGGTTCAGAAGATCGTGGACTACCAGCTCGTGCTGGCAGCGTCGCGCCGCTACCTCGCCAAGGTGCCGTCGATCCGGTCCCTCGCGGATCTGCGCGGGCATCCGATGATCGGCTATATTCCGGAGATGATTTTCGACAAGGAGCTGGATTATCTCGGCGATCTCGGGGTCGAGCGGCCGGCGCTGGCGAGCAATTCGGTGGCGGTGCAATACAACATGGCGCGGCAGGGGGCGGGGGTGGCCGTGGCGCATGATTTCGCACTGCCGGGCGATGCGGAGATGGAGCGGGTCCTGTCGGGGGAGTTCGCGCTGACGCGCAGTTTCTACCTGATCCGGCACGCGGATGACGCGCGGGTCCGGCGGCTCTCGGGCTTCGCCGAATTGCTGGTCGCGGGGATGCGGCGACAGATGGCGTCTGTCCGAGAGGCATTGACAGAAGGCGTCGGCTCGGGGGACGCTGGATCAAGGAACCAAAAGGTATGACCGGGGAGGACACCGCGTAATGATTGTTCAGCAGATTTTGAAGTCGAAGGGGACCGAGGGCGTGATTACCGTGGCTCTTGGAACCAGTGTCGAGGCGGCCGCGGCGGTTCTGTCCGAGAAGCGGATCGGCTCGGTCGTTATTTCGAGCGATGGATCGGATTGTGCGGGTATCCTGTCAGAGCGCGATATCGTGCGCGAGCTGGGCAAACGCGGTCCGGGCTGCATGGCCGATACGGTCGACGACATGATGACGAAAGTGATCGAAACCTGCACTCAGAGCGATGATGCCGAGGCTGTTCTGGAGCGGATGACGGAAGGCCGTTTCCGGCATATGCCGGTGATTTCGGAGGGCACGATGATCGGGATCATCACCCTGGGCGACGTGGTCAAGGCGCGGTTGAGCGAGCTGGCCATGGAAAAAGACGCGCTTGAAGGGATGATCATGGGGCATTGAGGTGGCGCGGGGCGGCCGGCTGTCCGGATTCCGGGAGCATGGCGCACCGACGCCTGATCGCTGCGGTTTTTCTTGTCCATGTCCGATGAAGGTCCGGGCGTCTCGCTGATCTCGACAGAGTACCAGTCCGCCGGGAGGGGCAGACGCCCGCCCGGCGGAGTTTTCCGTTCCATGGAGCGCAACGCAATCGGCAGCCAATGGCTCAAAAACGCCGAGACAGGACGCTCTGGCAAATTGGCAAGCTGGCCCGCTCCATGGCCGAGCGCCTCTGCCCGGGGCGAGGCTCCGGCACAGAAGGTCGCGGTCTTATCCCCAAGAATAATATGGATTGCTGCAATGCGGCATGCTAAGGCGGCGAAACAGAGTCGGAAAGCCCATATCCAGCCCGGGGGAGCGGCAGGACGCGGGGCGGAGGAGATCAGGTATCATGGCGACACGCGTCGGGCTTTATCCGGGAACTTTCGATCCGGTCACGCTGGGCCATCTCGACATCATCCGTCGCGCCACGGTGCTGGTCGACCGGCTGGTGATCGGCGTGGCGATCAACCGGGACAAGGGGCCGCTTTTCAGCCTCGAGGAGCGGGTGGCGATGATCGAGGCCGAATGCGCCAAGATCTCCGCGGAAACGGGCTGCGAGATACTCGTGCATCCTTTCGAGAACCTGCTTATCGACTGCGCCCGCGATGTCGGCGCCGGCATGATCGTTCGCGGTTTGCGCGCGGTGGCTGATTTCGAATACGAGTTCCAGATGGTCGGGATGAACCGCCGCCTGGACGCCTCCATCGAGACGGTCTTCCTCATGGCGGAGGCGCAGCATCAGGCGATTGCCTCCAAGCTGGTCAAGGAGATCGCGCGGCTGGGTGGCAATGTTTCGAAATTCGTCACGCCCGATGTCCGCATTGCCCTTCAGGACACGCTTGGCACCGACTGCTGACCGAGGCCGCGCCTCAGCGCCAGAAGGCGATCCAGTGGATCAGGTCGACGAATTTGCGCGCAAGGAACATGTGCGCCTCCCAGCCCATCACAAGATCCAGTGCGATCAACGCCGCGATGATGATGGCCAGGATGGACCAGCTTCGGTTGCTCATGAACGCACTTGTGACAGCAAAGGGTTGATGGAGCTTTAGCGGGCACTTGGGGCGAGCGCAAATGAGCGTGTTGGTGCGTGATGGCTTGGCGTTATGGCGCAGGGGCTCTAGGCTGATCGCGAATTGTATTTCCGGGATGAGAACAAGATGAGTGGATTGCTGGCCCTGCTGGACGATGTGGCTGCCCTTGCGAAGGTTGCAGCGGCATCGGTGGATGACATTGCGGGGCAGGCCGCGAAGACGACGGCGAAGGTCGCGGGCGGCGTGATCGACGACGCGCTCAAGGCCGGGACCAAGGCGGCGGGCGCGGTGATCGACGACGCGGCGGTGACGCCAAAATACACGATGGGTTTCTCGGCCGAGCGCGAACTGCCGATTGTCGGGCGCATCGCCTGGGGATCGATCCGCAACAAGATGCTCATCCTGCTCCCGGCAGCCCTGCTGCTGAGCACCTTCGCGCCCTGGGCGATTGCGCCGCTGCTGATGCTGGGCGGCGGCTATCTCTGTTTCGAGGGCGCGGAGAAGATCCTGCACTGGCTTGTGCCGCATGACGAGGCGCATGGCCCCAAAGGCGAGCCGAAGGATCCGGCGCATCTTGAGGAAAGCCGTGTCGCCGGGGCGATCAAGACCGATTTCATCCTCTCGGCGGAGATCATGACCATTGCCCTTTCGGCGATCCCGGATTCGGGGTTCTGGACCGAGGCGATGACGCTGGCGCTGGTCGCGGTCGGGATCACGGCGCTGGTCTATGGCTCGGTGGCGCTGATCGTGAAGGCGGATGATATCGGGCTGGCCATGGCCGAGAAGGGCCGGCTCGGCCTGACGCGCTCCATCGGGCGTGGCATCGTGCGCGGCATGCCGGGCTTCATGAAGCTGCTGACAATTGTCGGGACGGGGGCGATGCTCTGGGTCGGCGGGTCCATCATCGTGCACGGGCTTGAAGTGTTGGGCTTCGGTGCGCTCGGCCACGGAATCCATGATATCGCCCACGCTGTGGCCCATTCAGTCCCCGAAAACTGGACGGGTTTCGTCGCTTGGACGGTCACGGCCCTGCTGGACGGCATCCTCGGCCTGGTGCTGGGGATCGTACTCGTTCCGATCGCAACGAAGGTAATCGCGCCGGTGATTGGCTTGTTCACGGGCCAGAAAGCCCAGCACTAGGCGACCTTCGGAGGGCGTATGTACCGGCACTACGAGCGCCGAGCGCCACCATGACCTGCCGGTTCTTCCGAAACACAACGCCTCCTGCCCGTCATCCGCGGTCGGGAGGCGTCCCTGTCTCGCGTGCGCCTCTTCCGTCAGGGCGCCGGATCGGCCGCGAAGATCATGTCCATCGCCGCCTGTGTCCCCCGGCTGAACTCCAGCGGGCAGGGATAGGGCGCGCCGCTGCGCAGGCTGTCGCCGAAGGCCTGCACTTGCAGCACGTAGTGATTGAGGCCCGGCCAGCGTTCGATCACCGTTTCCACTCCCGCGCGTTCGATCTCCAGCCGCGCTTCGCCGTGGACATTGGCATTGAACGGGTAGCAGAGTCGGATCAGCCCCTCTTCCCCGTGAAACAGCATCTCCTGATGCGGTGCCAAACGGGTCGAAACCAGCATGTTCATGTTGAAGGTGGGGAAGCGCAGATAGCTGCGCGACAGCGTGTCGAACCCGTCCTGCCAGGTGATGTCCGCCTCGACCGAGATCGGCTCCTCTCCGGTGGCAAACCGGGCCGTGCCCAAGGTGTAGACCCCGATATCGCGCAGCGCTCCGCCGCCGGTCGCGGCTTGATTGCGGATGTTGTTCACGTCGCGATTGTTGAAGGAAAAGGCTCCATAGACCTGCTTCAGATCCCCGATCGCACCCTCTTGCAGCAGGGTCCGCGTGCGCTGCCATTGCGGGTGATGGACGACCATATAGGCTTCCGCGGCCAGCAGGCCCGCCGCGTCGCGCGCCGCGATCAGCGTGTCGAATTCCGGCTCAGTCAGGGTGATGGGCTTCTCGCACAGCACCGGCTTGCCTGCGGCGAGCGCCTTCAGCGTCCACTCGACATGAAGGTGATTGGGCAGCGGGATATAGACCGCATCGATTTCCGGATCTACCAGCAATGCGTCGTAATCGGTATGGATGCGCAACCCGGGAAACAGCGCCTGGAACTCCGCCGCCTTTTCTGCCGAGCCAGTTGCCAGCGCGGCCAGCTGCGCACCGCGCGCCGAATGGATCGCCGGCCCCATATGCTCGCGGGCGAATTTCGACGCCCCCAGGATGCCCCACCGGATAATCTTCATGCCGTCCCTCCTTTGCGTCCCGAAACGTCCACGCTGCGCGGCGTCGACGCCGGCACTGTCTGCTTCCTTCCCGTCCTTGTCAAAGCGCAGGGCGATGCCGCAATGCGGCATCAGGGCTTTGTTAACCAAATCATGATCTCGTCGCCACGATGCCGATATGCGGTGTTGCGCTAACGGTGAAGGATGGTCGCAGTTACTTTCCCGCGATATGAAGCGATATAACGGATGCCGCATTGCAGCGCTGAACGCCATTGCAGCGCAGCATCCGGCCAGAACGCCACGAGGTACCCATGACGAGCAGTTCCACCGCCAAGACCCGCAGTGCCGCCAAACCCGCAGCCGCTTCACCGGCACCCGTATCGGCACCGACGCCGGCCCCAGCCGCGCCGGTTCCGGCAGCGAAACCGACGGCCCCGGCCATGGCCGCGCCGCAGGCCGCCAAGCGCCGCTTCAAGAATATCGACCGGTCGATCCGCGCCAAGAACGCGCAGATGACAAATGGCGTTTCCGTCAACGCCTCCCATGCCGCGTGGATGGATTGGGCCAAGCATATCTCCCAGGCGCCCGGCCGCCAGCAGGAGCTGACCGAGAAAGCGGTGGAGAACGCGCGCAAATTCTGGCTCGGTTCGATGGGGCTCTCGGACGGGTTCGCTCCGCGCAAGGGCGATCACCGGTTTACCCATGAGGGCTGGAACACGCCGCCCTACAACATGTGGAAACAGGGCTATCTGGCGATGGAGGACTGGTGGAACACCGCAACCTCCGAGGTGCGTGGGATGCGCCACAAGTCCTGCGAGCGCGTCGCTTTCCAGACCCAGCAGATGCTGGACGCGATGGCGCCGTCCAATTTTCCGCTGACCAACCCGGAAGTGATGTCGAAGACGCTGGAAACCGGGGGCGAGAACATTGCCGCCGGGACGCGCAGCTTCTTTGAAGATGCGGTGCGGGAAATCTCCGGCGAGAAGGAACCGATGCCGGAAGCGTTCCAGGTCGGTGAGAACATTGCCTGCACGCCGGGCGAGGTGATCTATCGCAACCACCTGATCGAGCTGATCCAGTACACGCCCACGACCGAGAAGGTGCATGCCGAGCCGATCCTGATCGTGCCGGCATGGATCATGAAATATTACATCCTCGATCTCTCCCAGAAGAACTCGCTGATCCGTTACCTGGTCTCGCAGGGCTACACGGTGTTCTGCATTTCCTGGGTCAACCCGGATGCCTCCTACGCCAATGTCGGCCTGGATGATTACCGCAAGGACGGCGTGATGGCCGCGCTGGAGGCGGTGACGAGCGTTGTGCCGGACCAGAAGGTGCATGCCTGCGGCTATTGCCTCGGCGGCACGATCCTCTCCATCGCCGCCGCGACCATGGCCGGTGCGGATGACGAGCGCCTTGCCTCCGTGACCCTGCTGGCCGCGCAGACGGATTTCACCGAAGCCGGCGAGGTGATGATGTTCCTCGACGAGAGCCAGATCGCCTATCTCGAGGACATGATGTGGGATCAGGGCTATCTCGACCAGGACCAGATGGCCGGCGCGTTCCAGGCGCTTCGGGCCGAAGACCTGATCTGGGCCCGCGCGATCAAGCGCTACCTGCTCGGCGAGCAGGAGAAGCCCTTCGACATCTCCGCCTGGAACGCGGATTCGACGCGTATGCCGTACAAGATGCACTCGGAATACCTGCGCGCGCTCTTCCTCGAAAACCGGCTTTCGGGCGGGCGCTACGCGGTGGATGGCAAGGTGATCGCCCTGCGCGACATCGAGGCGCCCTTCTTCGTCGTCGGCACCGAGAAGGACCACATTGCGCCGTGGAAATCGGTCTACAAGATCGGGCTGTTCAACGAGACCGAGCAGGTCTTCGTGCTGACCTCCGGCGGGCATAATTCCGGCATTCTCAGCCAGCCGGGCCATCCCCGTCGCCACTACCGGATCGGCCATCGTGATGCCGATTACCATTATATGGACCCCGATTCCTGGCTCGCCAATCACGAGATCACCCAGGGATCCTGGTGGGAGGAATGGGCCAGTTTCCTGTCCGACAAGAGCTCTGGCGAGATGGTCGATCCGCCTCGGATGGGTGCGCCCGAAAAAGGCTACCGTCCTCTCTGCGCCGCGCCCGGGATCTACATTCAACAACAGTGACCCGGCTGGTTCGAAACGGCGCGGCACCAGGGTGAATTCGCCGGTCCAATGCCAGCCCGCTCCGGCGGGCTGGCATTTTCGGGACGCACGCGTTGTTCTGCCGGGAGGCAGCTTGAGGCTATCGCGGACGGTGCGCGTGCCGGTACAGGGTCATCGCACCATCAATCGTCGCGCAATGCGTGCAGGGTTTCCCCCGCCGCCCGCGCTCCGGCCAGCATCCAGCCATGCTCCGAACCGGTGAAGAAGATATGCACCCCGTCGCCACGCCGCGCCGCGCCGTGCTCCGCCGAAGGAATCCAGGTCGCATATCCCTTGCCGGCATTGCGACAGGCCGCGCCGACGCGGGCATAGCCTTCCGCAAGATCCGGATTGTCGAGCGTGTCATGGCCATAGGCAACGCTCAGATCCGCCGGACCGACAAATAGCGCATCCACGCCCTCGACGGCCGCGATCTCGGCAACGGCCTCGACCCCCGAGGGCTCCTCGATCTGCGCGATCAGAAGCGTCTCCTGTGCCGATTTCTCCAGCAGATCCCGCATCGGCCGTGACGCGTAGCCACCCCAGCGGGTCGAGCCGGCATAGCCACGCCCGCCCTGTCCGAACCGCGCGGCCCGAGAAACCTCCCGGGCCTTCTCCACGCTGTCCACATGCGGCACGACAAGCCCGACCGCGCCTGAATCCAGCGCTGCGAGCATCACATCCGGCCGCCCCGAGGGCACCCGCACCAGCAGCGGAAAGCCGAGGGCACGGCCCATCGCGAGGCAGCAATCCATCCGCGCCCGGTCGAAGGGGGCATGCTCCGCGTCGAGGCAAATGAAGTCCAGCCCCGACCGGGCCAGCACTTCGATCAACTCGTAGGCAGGGGTCTTCAGGAATGTCCCGGCCAGGATTTCCCCGGCTAGCACGCGCTGGCGCAAAGATGAAACGGACATGGCGCCTCCTTTGCGCGCAGCCTGCCCCTATCTTGCGGCGGGCGCAATGGCCTGTGGGCGCAATGGAGATTTCGGTTGAACCCGGAAGCGTTCCCCCCTTTATTCACCGGACAGCCGCCCCATGAGGATCCGATGCATAAGAGCTTTCCCGCCCCCGTCTTTGACGCCGACCTCTCCGCCGCAGGTGATTTCGGAGAGCTGCCAGACTGGGACCTGACCGATCTCTACACCGCCCCCGATGCGCCCGAACTCAAGCGCGACATGGATTGGCTCGAAGCCGCCTGCCTCTCCTTTGCCGAGGATTACGAGGGCAAGCTGGCCGATCTGGACGCAAAGGGACTGCTCGATTGCGTGCTGCGCTACGAGAAGATCGACACCATCTCCGGCCGCGTCATGTCCTTTGCCGGGCTGCGCTACTATCAGAACACGACCGATGGCGAGCGGGCGCAATTCCTTGGCAATTGCCAGGAGAGGATCACCAATTTCACCACGCCGCTGGTCTTCTACACGCTGGAGCTGAACCGGCTGGACGATGATCATCTCGACCGGCTGATGAACGAGAACGACGACCTCTTCCGCTTCAAGCCGGTCTTTGACCGCCTGCGCGCGATGAAGCCTTTCCAGCTCTCCGATGAGCTGGAAAAGTTCCTCCACGACCAGTCGACCGTTGGCGCGGCCGCCTGGAACCGGCTCTTCGACGAGACAATGGCCGGGCTCGAATTCGAGGTCGAGGGCGAAACCCACAACCTCGAGTCGACTCTGAATTTCCTGACCGAGCAAGAGCGCGCAAAGCGCGAGGGCGCCGCCCGCGAGCTGGCGAATGTCTTCGGCCAGAACGTCAAGCTCTTCGCCCGCGTCCACAACACGCTGGCCAAGGAGAAGGAGATCGAGGACCGTTGGCGCGGCATGCCGACCCCGCAAACGGGTCGCCACCTTGCCAACCATGTCGAACCGGAAGTGGTCGAGGCGCTGCGCAATGCCGTGGTCAACGCCTATCCGCGGCTCAGCCATCGTTATTACGACCTGAAGCGCAAATGGCTCGGGCTGGACATTCTCGAGGTCTGGGATCGCAACGCGCCACTGCCGATGGAGGATAAGCGGACTGTCTCATGGGACGAGGCGAAAGACACGGTGCTCGGCGCCTATTCCGGCTTCTCGCCGCGCATGGCCGAGATCGCCGAGCCTTTCTTCACCAAGGGCTGGATCGATGCGGGCGTGAAGCCCGGCAAGGCGCCCGGCGCTTTCGCCCATCCGACGGTGGTCGATGTGCACCCCTATGTCATGCTGAACTATCTCGGCAAACCGCGTGACGTGATGACGCTCGCGCATGAGCTTGGCCATGGCGTGCACCAGGTGCTGGCGGCCGGACAGGGCGAGCTGCTCTCGGCGACGCCGCTCACCCTGGCGGAGACGGCGAGTGTGTTCGGCGAGATGCTGACCTTCCGCAAGCTGCTCGACGACACCAAGGATGACGCGCAGCGCAAGGTGCTGCTGGCGGGCAAGGTCGAGGACATGATCAACACGGTCGTCCGCCAGATCGCCTTCTACGATTTCGAATGCAAGCTGCACGAGGCGCGCCGGCATGGCGAACTGACATCGGAGGATATCAACGCGCTCTGGATGTCGGTGCAGGGCGAGAGCCTCGGCCCGGCCTTCAACTTCATGGAAGGCTACGAGACCTTCTGGTCCTATATCCCGCATTTCGTGCATTCGCCCTTCTATGTCTATGCCTATGCCTTCGGTGACGGCCTCGTGAACGCGCTCTACGCCGTCTATGAGGAGGGCGATCCGGGCTTCCAGGAGAAGTATTTCGACATGCTCCGGGCGGGCGGGTCCAAGCACCACAAGGAGCTGCTGGCGCCCTTCGGCCTAGACGCGAGCGACCCGAAATTCTGGGACAAGGGCCTCAGCATGATCTCCGGATTCATCGACCAGCTGGAGGCGATGGAGGGCTGATCCCCTGCCGCGAATGCGCATGAAGATCACGCTGGAACCGTTGGACAAGGCGGAGATTGCGCGGGTGATGCATCTCGAACTGGGCGCCGACCAGCTCGAATTCGTTGGCCAGATCGCGGATATGGCGACATGGGATGACCCGAGGGAGGATTTTCACATCGTTCTGCGGGACGGCGTGGTCGTCGGCTTTTTCAAGCTCGATCGCGGTTACCCGGATAGCTACCCTTTTGCGGACGCGTCGGAGCTTGGCATTCGCGGCGTGCTGATCGATCGGAAGTGCCAGGGACAGGGGATCGGCGCGGCCGCGATGGCGGCGATTCCGGCTTATGCGGCGGCGCGCTACCCGGAGGCATCCGGGCTTGTCCTGACGGTCAATTGCAATAACCCGGCCGCGCAAAAAACTTACGAGAAGGCGGGGTTCCGGCTTTCTGAAGAGCTCTATCTCGGCGGACGTGCTGGGCCCCAGTTCATACTGCGCTATCCCCTCGCGGGCGAGCGGGGCCAAGGCCGGGAGACGCCAGTCGCCCTCTGATCGCGGGTGCGTGCGCAGCGGGGCGGGGTCCGGGCGGGCCTGGCCTGCCTGCGTCAGCACCAGCGAGAGGGGCCCTTGTCACGCCGGGTTCAACGAAAAAGGCCCGCCGAAAGGCGGGCCTTTTCTGTCCGGGCAGGGTGACCCCGTGTCCGGACCTCTTGCTTGAGTGCGGTCGGGCAGGGCGCCCGACCGCGAGGGAAATCAGATCATCGAGCCCATCTTGACGGCCGTGTCGGCCATACGGCAGGAGAAGCCCCACTCGTTGTCGTACCAGGACAGGACCGAGCACAGGGTGCCGTCCATGACCTTGGTCTGATCCATGTGGAAGATCGACGAATGGCTGTCATGGTTGAAGTCGATGGAGACGTTCTTGACCGTTGTGTAGCCCAGAACACCCTTCATCGGGCCATCGGCAGCGGCCTTGACGGCAGCGTTGATCTCTTCAACCGAAGTACCGCGTTTGGCGATGAACTTGAGGTCCACAACCGAGACATTCGGCGTCGGCACGCGGATGGCGAAGC
This sequence comes from Tropicimonas sp. TH_r6, assembly GCF_033101155.1. Lineage (NCBI taxonomy): Bacteria > Pseudomonadati > Pseudomonadota > Alphaproteobacteria > Rhodobacterales > Roseobacteraceae > Tropicimonas > Tropicimonas sp. TH_r6. The sequence continues at coordinate 98,369 of NZ_JAWMPX010000014.1, read as the reverse complement.
CGTCGAGCTTGCCGGCCAGGTCGGGCAGCACCAGGCCAACGGCCTTGGCAGCACCGGTCGAGGTCGGGATCATCGACAGCGCAGCAGCGCGGCCGCGATACAGATCGCTATGCAGCGTGTCCAGCGTCGGCTGGTCGCCGGTATAGGAGTGGATCGTGGTCATCATGCCTTTTTCGATGCCGATGGCGTCGTCGATCGCCTTGGCAAACGGGGACAGGCAGTTCGTGGTGCAGGACGCGTTGGACACGACGGTGTCTTCGGCGGTCAGAACGTCGTCGTTCACACCGTAGACGATGGTCTTGTCGGCGCCAGCGCCGGGAGCGGAGATCAGAACGCGCTTGGAGCCGTTCTCAAGGTGCATCGCGGCTTTTTCACGGGCGGTGAAGATGCCGGTACATTCCAGCGCGATATCGACGCCTTCCCAGGGCAGTTCCTTGGGGTCGCGGAGCGCGGTTACCTTGATGGGGCCGGTGCCGACATCAATGGTGTCTTCGGTCGTCGTCACGGTGCCGGGGAAGCGGCCATGCACGGAGTCGAAGCGGATGAGGTGGGCATTGGTCTCGACCGGACCCAGATCGTTGATTGCAACGACTTCGATATCGTCGCGGCCATTCTCCACGATGGCGCGGAGCACGTTCCGTCCGATGCGGCCGAAACCGTTGATGGCAACTTTCACTGTCATGGTCATTTCCTCATGTCTGAGCAGATTCATCACGGCGCCCACGGGCAGACCGGTGCGCCGAAATGTTATGGTCCAAGGTCCCTGTCAAAAGGTTCGGGCCCTTGGGCGTTGTCATACTCAGATAGGCGTGATTGTCACCATTCAAATACCGCTAACGGGTCGGACGAGAATGCATATCGACCTCAGCGGGCGTGTTTTGACGGGCGTGATGGGACGGCGGCTGCCCGCTGGCATGTCCGCAAGGAGCGGCGTCTTCCCCAATTTTTTTTGCGTTTGCAGAACACGTCACTTCTTCCAAATATCCATGTTTTAAAGGGCTTTGGGGGTGTCGCGGTCGTCCGCTTGCTGCAATGCGGTGCAAGGCGGCGCTTTTGGCTTTTGTCCCGTGAATGCGGAAAAACTGCCCGAAAAGCCGGCGGCGCGGGGTGTTTTCGCCTAGGGTAGCGGTATCACTGGCGTCAATCTGCCACGCCCCCCCTGGTTCTTCGAAATGCCGCGCAACGCCTGCGGCAAAGCGTGAAGGCGCGTTGCTGGCGATCAAGGGGGCTGGAGAAAACAATCCGCCGCTCCGCCATGCAGGCGAAGCGGCGGTCGGGCCGGAAATCCCCGGCCCCACGCGAAAGCCGCCCCTGGCGGGTCCTCCCCGACTATTCGCGCCTACCTTGCGATCCTGTCAGCTGCCGGTGCGTCCGGTGACCGCATCATATGCGTCGCGGTTCATCTGGACGAGTTTGCCCGTTTCGGCGCTGTACTGGTCGAAGGCATTCTTGAGAAACCGGCCCTGCACTTCCTGCATCTCGGCCGGGTCGCGGCATTGCATCAGTTCGGTTTGGAACTCGACATCCTGGCGCAGACGATCGGTGACGAACCGCGTGACTTCCGCGTTGATCGTCGCGATCTGTCGGAACCAGACCGGGTTGGCCCAAGACCAGGCACCCAGCCCGGCGGCCTGCCAGTCTTCGAACAGTGAGGTCATACGCTCGCGTGCCGCCTCTGCGGCCTGTCCGGCGTCATTCATGGCAAGTCTCCCCCCTTGCGACCGATTCGTTGGATCGGCACAGGCAGCATTACCCTGGGTCATCGAGCTGTCGTTGACCTTGATCAAACCGACCGGCGTGGACAGATGCCGGGTGAGCGGGGGTGCCTGCGGCGATTGCGGTCGCAAAGGCACGGTTTTCCCTTTTCAAGCGAGCAAAACCGGCCTATAGCGCCAGCTTCAATTCAACCGGGCATACACCCTTGGAGGATGCCCACATATCAGGAGATACCAATGGCTGGTGAGATTCCGAATCTTAATGCCACGGTTCGCGCGGGGACAGGCAAGGGGGCCGCTCGCCAAGCTCGTCGTGACGGGCTTGTACCGGGTGTGGTCTATGGCGGTGGTGCAGACCCCGTTGCGGTCAACCTTCCCTTCAACGAGCTGATGAAGCGCCTCAAGGCGGGCCGCTTCCTGTCGACGCTCTTCAACCTGCAGGTCGAAGGTCAGGAAGACGTTCGCGTCATCTGCCGTGGCGTGCAGCGCGATGTCGTGAAGGACCTGCCGACCCATGTCGATTTCATGCGTCTGCGCCGGACCTCGAAGGTCAAGCTCTTCATTCCCGTCGAGTTCGTCGACGAGAAGGACAGCCCCGGCATCAAGAAGGGCGGCGTTCTGACGGTCGTGCGTCCGGAAATCGAGCTGGTGGTGACCGCTGGCGATATCCCCGAGAAGGTGGAGATTTCGCTGGACGGGCTCGACCTGAACGATCACATCTCGATCTCCATGGTCAAGCTGCCGGAAGGCGCCAAGCCCACCATCGATCGCGACTTCAACATTGCCTCCATCTCGGCCCCGTCGGGTCTGAGTGCCGGTGGTGCCGAAGACGAAGAGGACGAAGAAGAGGGCGTCGAGGAGTAATCCTTCCTCATCTGACGATGTCATTCGAAAGGGCGTGCCGGTCGGCGCGCCCTTTTTCCATGGGTCGGTGGGTGGCGACATGGCTGCTCGGTCGATCACAGGGAGCCCCGGGGGGAATGAAGCGCCTTTGCGCCGACCCGCCGAGTTAGGAATTGCGCCTCCGGCCGCTTCGCGTCAGGCTGATCGCAATCCCGGAGGTGCCATGTCTGTCTTGCCAGTGAACGTCGTTCTCTTCCTCGCGCTCGGCCTGCTGACCGCTTGCGGCACGGGGTCGAACGCGCCCTCCGGCGCGGATCGTGCTGCTTATGCCTCCTATGATGTCCCTCTGCACCCGAACGAGACCCCCGAACTCCGGCTGCTGATCAACCGTTATGCCGCGCTCTATGAGGTTCCGCCCGCGCTGGTGCACCGGGTGGTGATCCGCGAGAGCACGCATACCCCGGCCGCCCGCAACGGGCCCTATTACGGGCTGATGCAGATCCTGCCCCAGACAGCCCGCACGATGGGACATCGCGGTCCGCCCAGCGAATTGCTGATCGCCGAGGTCAACCTGAAATACGCGGTGAAGTATTTGCGTGGCGCCTGGTTGCTCTCCGATGGCAGCTTCGACCGCGCCGTCTACTGGTATTCCCGCGGCTATTACTACGAGGCCAAGCGGCGCGGAATGCTGGAGGAGACCGGGCTGCGCTGAGCCGGGCTGCGCTGAGCCGGGCTGCCCGGGGCCGGGCTCATTCGCGCCGGTAGCGGGTCTCCATCAGGTAGTCCTTGCGCGGACCGGTCACGCGCCAACGCGCGCGCCAGAGCGGCCAGTCGACAAAATTGTAGCGGACATCATAGCTGTCGGGGTCGCAGAAGTGATGCGCGAGTGGCGGGGCGCCCGCCAGCGCAAAGGCGTGAAAGAACCGCCCATCGGGGAAATCGACAGCGACGCCGCCGTCTTCCGCGCGCCAATGGTAGCGGCGTTCCGCCTCGACCACCTGCCCGTCGCCAAGCGTCAACCGACCGTGTTCGGTATAGTCCAGGCCGCCGCGCGCCCTGACAAGCACCGCCCGGCCGGTCAGCCGCAGGGTTTCGCCCGCGCGCCGATCATCGATTTCGCGCTCCATCTGCCAGCTGCCTTCGAAGTCGGTCAGTCCGGTCGGTGTTTCACCGGTCATCATCCGGCTCCGGAGCGCGGGTTGGCATGAGACAGGCTTCAGCCCGCAGGACCCGCTCCCGTACGGGGCCCGCCACCGCGCGGCTTTCCGCGCTCGAGAGCGGATGCGGATGTGGATCTTCGGAAACACCCTCGCTCATGCGGACGCGCTCCACTTCAGCAGACGCGCGTCGATGGCCTCTCCGGCCTGGATGACCCGTTCGATATCGTCAGTCTGCCAGCGTCGCGGGCGTCGTTGAAACACGCAGACCGTGCCGACCGCGCCGCGCCCGGGGAAATGAATCGGTGACCCGAGATAGGCCGCCACGCCGAAATGCTCCACAGTGAGATTGCCCTGCAAGAGAGGGTGCGACAGCGCGTCGTCCACCACGAGCGGGAAATCCATCGCCACGCAATGCTGGCAGATCGAATAGGACAGATCGGCCCTGCGCGACGCCTCCGGTGACAATTCCAAGCCGCGACTGACCACGATATGGTGGTGTTCGGAGGTGAGGTAGCTGATCATGGAGATATCGGCGCGAACGCTGCGCAGGAGAGGATCGAGGATCGCAAGCAGCGCATCCTTCTCGGCCGGTTCTACCGTGAGCCTGCCCGTATCCGAATTCACGCCGTCCAGAAGCATTTCAACACACATCATAATTAAACGTTCAATACTATTCGGGTAGCGCATGCGCGCCCTTGCCGGCAAGACTCGCAAATGGGCAGGTCGCCTCTCGGCGCCGACTTGCCGAGCCGCGCCGCGCCCGGTATGACACCCGCGTTTCCGACAGGTTCTCAAACGCAAGGCTGCCCGCATGATCCCTCGCTATTCCCGCCCCGAAATGGTCGCCATCTGGTCGCCGGAGACCAAGTTCCGCATCTGGTACGAGATCGAGGCCCATGCCTGCGATGCCCAGGCCGCGCTTGGCGTGATCCCGAAGGAGAATGCCGAGGCCGTCTGGAAGGCGAAGGATGTGGAATTCGACGTGGCCCGGATCGACGAGATCGAAGCTGTCACCAAGCATGACGTCATCGCCTTCCTGACCCATCTCGCCGAGATCATCGGCAATGACGAAGCCCGCTTCGTCCACCAGGGTATGACCTCTTCCGACGTGCTCGACACCTGTTTCAACGTCCAGCTCGTCCGCGCCGCCGATATCCTGATCGCCGATGTCGAAAAGCTGCTTGCCGCCCTCAAGCGCCGCGCCATCGAGCACAAGGACACGGTCCGGATCGGTCGCAGCCACGGCATCCATGCCGAGCCGACCACGATGGGCCTGACCTTCGCGCGCTTCTATGCCGAGATGGATCGCAACCTCTCCCGCCTGCGCGACGCCCGTGCCGAGATCGCCACCGGCGCGGTCTCCGGCGCTGTCGGCACTTTCGCCAATATCGACCCCTCGGTCGAAGAGCATGTCTGCGCCCAGCTCGGCCTCGTCCCCGAGCCGATCTCGACGCAAGTCATCCCGCGCGACCGCCACGCCGCCTTCTTTGCCACGCTGGGCGTCGTTGCCAGCTCGATCGAGAATGTCTCCACCGAGATTCGCCACATGCAGCGCACCGAGGTTCTGGAGGCCGAGGAGTTCTTTTCCAAGGGCCAGAAGGGCAGCTCGGCGATGCCGCACAAGCGCAACCCGGTGCTGACCGAGAACCTGACCGGGCTGGCCCGTGTCGTGCGTATGGCCGTCGTGCCGGCGATGGAAAATGTCACCCTCTGGCATGAGCGCGACATTTCGCACAGCTCGGTGGAGCGCAATATTGGTCCGGACGCGACGATCACGCTCGATTTCGCCCTGGCGCGTCTGACCATGGTGATCGACAAGCTGGTCATCTATCCCGACAACATGATCGCCAACATGAACAAGTTCCGTGGGCTGATCATGTCCCAGCGGGTGCTTCTGGCGCTGACCCAGGCCGGGGTGAGCCGGGAGGACAGCTATCGCCTCGTGCAGCGCAACGCGATGAAGGTCTGGGAAGAAGGCAAGGATTTCAAGACGGAACTGCTCGCCGATGCCGATGTGCTGGCCGCGCTGTCCGCGGAAGAGATCGAGGAGAAATTCGACCTCGGGTACCACACCAAGCATGTGGACACGATCTTCGCACGGGTATTCGGCGAGGAGGGCTGAGACCGGGCGCTGGGCTCCGCCGCCTCGCGGCGGAGCGGCGTTCAGCCATTGCTGAGCGCCCCCCCGCTTGAGATCCTGCGCGGCGACAGGTGCCCGCTGCCGGGTCTGTCCGACCGCGCTTTACCTTAGCTGCCCTTGAAGACGTCCTTGTAGGTCTTGCGCAGCTTTTTCTTTTGCACCTTGCCCATCGTGTTCCGTGGCAACTCGTCGAGAATTTCGTAGTGGCGCGGCTGCTTGAAGCGGGCCAGATGGGCGCTGATGCCGGCCTCGATGTCCGATATGTCCAGAACCGCGCCCTGTTCGGGGACGAGTGCGGCGACGACGCTTTCGCCGAAATCCGGATGCGGCGCGCCGATCACGGCGCTCTCCAACACGCCGGGCAGGTCGTCCAGCACCTGTTCGACATCCTTGGGATAGATGTTGAACCCGCCGGAAATCACCAGATCCTTGCTGCGTCCGACGATGGTGACATAGCCGTCCTCGGAGATCGTGCCGAGATCCCCGGTGATGAAGAACCCGTCCGCGCGCAGCTCCTCGGCTGTCTTCTCTGGCATCTGCCAATAGCCCTTGAAGACATTCGGGCCGCGCACCTCGATCATGCCGACTTCGCCGGTGGGCAAGGTCTCACCGGTGTCGGGGTCGGTCACCTTGAGCTCCACCTCCGGCAGCGGGAAACCCACCGTGCCGGGGCGGCGCTCGCCCTCATAGGGGTTGGAGCTGTTCATGTTGGTCTCGGTCATGCCGTAGCGCTCGAGGATGCGATGCCCGGTCCGTTCTTCGAAGGCACGGTGGGTCTCGCTCAGGAGCGGCGCGGAACCGGAGATGAAGAGCCGCATGGTGGCGCAGAGGTCTTTTGTAAAATCCGGGTGGTCGAGCAGTCTTGTGTAGAAAGTCGGCACGCCCATCATCGTGGTCGCGCGTGGCAATGCGGCAAGCACGTGATCGAGGTTGAAACGCGGCAGGAAGATCATCGCCGCGCCCGAGAGCAGCGCGATATTGGATGCCACGAAGAGCCCGTGGGTGTGGAAGATCGGCAGGGCGTGGATCAGCACGTCGTCGCTGCTGAAGCGCCAGTACTCCGTCAGCACCTCGGTGTTTGAGAGCAGGTTGCGATGGGACAGCATCGCGCCTTTCGACAGGCCGGTCGTCCCGGAGGTGTAGAGCAGGGCGGCGACATCCTCTGCGTCGCGGTCGACCGGGTCGAAATGGGTGGGTTGGAAGGTCGCAGCCTCGGGAAAGCTGCCAGAGCCGTCGGCTTCCAGGGTCTCGAAGCGCACGCCCATGCGATTGCAGTCTCGGTGCAGTTCGTCGAGCGCATCGGCGCGGCCAAGCACCAGCCTGGCGCCGGAATTCTCGATGAAATAGTCGACCTCGAGATGGGTGTAGCCGGTGTTCAGCGGCAGGAAGACAACCCCGGCCATGATGCAGGCCGCGTAGACCGCCAGCGCTTCGGGCGATTTGTCGACCTGGGCTGCCAGCCGATCGCCGGGCGCCAACCCCATCGCGACCAGCGTATGGGCATAACGCGATGCCTCGCGCAGGAAGGCGCCGTGGGTCAGGTCATCGGTGCCGTCCATGATCAGGAACGGGGTTTCGCGGTCCAGATGCGGGGCGAAAAGGGCGTCAAAAAGCGGGTTGGGCATGGGAGGGCCTCTGACTGTCTGCTCCCCCCACCTACCTCCGGGGCGGTCGGGAGGGCAAGACATTGCCGGCATGTCGCTTCGCCGCGTGGGCCGATTTGGTGAGAAAGCCGGGGCAGGGGCGCTGTTCGCCTTGCCCACCCGGCTCGCGGGGCGGGCGGAGCAATCGGGGATACGCGGTAACAAAAAAGGCCTCTTTTCAATTGCGGCTTTTCAAAACTGCCCGGAATTTGAGCAGGTGTCGCCTTGCATCAAGACGGTCTGCAACGCAGGGTTTGCACACCCGGTCGCCGGTGCCAGGCGACGGAAGAAAAAACAGAAAAACTAGGGAGACAAAGATGCAAAAAGCCATGAAGACCGGTCTGATCGCGGCGCTCGGGATCGCTTTCGCCGGGGAGGCGCTGGCGACCGAATGGAACGTTTCGCTCTGGGGTAAACGCCGGGCTTTCACGGAGAACGTGGAGAAGCTCGCGGAACTGGTGTCCGAGAAGACTGGCGGCGAGTTCACGCTGAACATCTCCTATGGCGGGCTGTCGAAGAACCGCGAAAACCTCGACGGGATCGAAATCGGCGCCTTCGAGATGGCCCAGTTCTGCGCTGGCTATCATCCGGACAAGAACCCGTCGATCACGGTGCTCGAACTGCCCTTCCTCGGCGTGGATTCGCTGGAAAAGGAAATCGAGGTCGCGATGGCGGTGTATCAGCACCCGGCCACAGTCAAGGATCTCGGCCGCTGGAACGCCACGCTGCTGATGCCCTCCCCGCTGCCGCAATATAACGTGATCGGCAAGGGCGACGCGCCGCATACGCTGGACGATTTCGCGGGCCTCTCCGTGCGCGCCACCGGCGGTATCGGCCGGGCGCTGGAGACGGTCGGCGCGGTGCCGACCTCGATGTCCGCCTCCGAAGTGCGCCAGGCGATGGATTCCGGCGTCATCAAGGCCGCCGCCTTCGCGCCGCACGCGCATATGTCCTTCGGCACGGTCGAGAACGCGACCTGGTGGACCACCAATCTCAACCCCGGCGCCGTGAACTGCCCGGTGGTGGTCAACACGGACGCGCTGGCTTCCCTGTCGGATGCCGAGCGTGAGGCGCTGCTGGGCTCGGTCGACGAGGCGTTGGCCTATTACGTTGATTTCTACAACAACAACACCATGGCGAAATGGGGTCCGCTGCTGGAGGAAAAGGGCATCGAGCAGGTGACCTTTGACGAGGAAACGCTCGCCGCTTTCCGCGAGGCCGTGGCCGGTCCGACCGCCGAAGCCTGGGTTGAGGAGAACAACAAGCGTGGGCTTCCGGCGCAGGAATTGCTGGACCTCGTGAAATCCACCCTCGCCGAATGACCTTTCCGGGGCGCCCTGTAGCGGGCGCCCCACTCCTTTGCAGAAAGAGACGACATGGCTGGGGCCTCCTCCGTCCTGAGTGACGACTCCATTCTTTCGCGCGCGGACCGTGCGCTTTTCCGACTTGAGACCTTCCTCGCCCTGATCGGCGGCATCGCCATCTTCGGGCTGATGCTGCTGGCGGTGGTGAACGTGACCGGCCGCAACGGGTTCAACCGGCCCCTGGCGGGTTACGTGGACTGGATCGAACAGTTCATGCCGGTGATCACCATGCTGGGCGTGGCCTATGTGATGCGACTGGGGGGGCATATCCGGATGGATATCGTCGTCGGCCAACTCGGAGGCCGGGCGCTCTGGCTCTTCGAGGCCGTGTCCACATTTTGCATGCTGGCGGTGACGCTGCTGCTGCTCTGGGGCAGCTGGGCGCATTTCCAGCGCAGCTTCGATTTCGCAGCACCGATGTGGAGCCGCGACAGTACCATCGATATCGGTTTGCCGCTCTGGCCGGCCAAGCTGGTTGTGCCAGTGGCCTTCGGGGTGCTCTCCGTGCGGCTGGTGCTTCAACTCTGGGGGTTCACCCGCGCTTTCCTGCGAAACGATCCACGCCCAGTCGGGGTGCCGCTGATCGAGGATGCGGCCACGCAGGCCGCGCATGAGGCAGAGGCCGTGTCCGGTCTCGATGAGGAGACACGCTGATGGAACCCATCGATATCGGCCTCGTCGTCACCGGGCTGCTGCTGGTCCTCGTCCTGATCGGAACCCGCGTGGCCTTTGCCGCCGCGATTGCCGGGGTCACGGGACTTGTCTGGATTTTCTGGGCCAAGAAGGGCTACGATCCGGAACAGTTCATGTGGGCGCTGACCGTTGCCGCCAAGACGGCCGGGCAGGTGCCGCATTCCAAGGTCACGAGCCAGGCGCTCTCGCTCATCCCGACCTTCATCCTGATCGGCTATCTCGCCTATTATGCCGGGCTCACCAAGGCGCTCTTCACCGCCGCCAAACGTTGGGTCGGCTGGTTGCCGGGCGGTCTCGGCGTGGCCACGGTCTTTGCCACGGCTGGCTTCGCGGCCGTCTCCGGCGCCTCCGTGGCGACCTCTGCGGTGTTTGCCCGCATCGCCATCCCCGAGATGCTGGAGGTTGGCTATGACAAGCGCTTCGCGGCGGGCGTCGTGGCGGCAGCGGGCACGCTGGCCTCGTTGATCCCGCCCTCGGCGATCCTCGTCATCTACGCGATCATCGTCGAGCAGGACGTGGGCGCGTTGCTGCTCGCAGGGTTCATCCCCGGCGCTTTCTCGGCGCTGATCTATGGCGGGTTGGTTGTCGGCATGGCGCTGATCTGGAAGAAGCTCGGACCGCCGGTCACCGGTTTCACCTGGCGCGAGCGTTTCGAGTCGCTGCCTGCCGCCGCTCCGATCCTCGCCGTGGTCATCATCATCCTGTTCTTCGTCTACAACCCCTTCGGCGGCGACGCCTGGGGCACGCCGACCGAGGGCGGGGCGCTGGGCGCCTTCGTGGTGTTCTGCATCGCGATCTGGCGTGGCATGCGCTGGGGCCAGCTCAAGGACGCGCTGCTGGAGACGGCGAAGCTTTCTGTGATGATCTTCACCATCATCTGGGGCGTGCTGATCTATGTCCGCTTCCTTGGCTTCGCGGACCTGCCCGGGGCGTTCTCCGACTGGATCACCTCGCTGCAGCAGCCGCCGATGATGACGCTGCTCTTCATCCTGCTGGCCTATGCCGTGCTGGGGATGTTCATGGATGCCATCGGCATGCTGCTCCTGACCCTGCCCATCGTCTACCCGGCGGTGATCGCGCTGAATGGCGGCGAAGCGGTCACGGCGGCCGACAGCGCCTTCGGCATGTCCGCCACGGGCTGTGCGATCTGGTTCGGGATTATCGTTGTGAAAATGGCGGAGCTCTGCCTGATCACGCCGCCCATCGGGTTGAACTGTTTCGTGGTGGCCGGCGTCCGTCCGGACCTCTCGGTGCAGGACGTGTTCCGGGGCACGTCTCCTTTCTTCATCGCCGATGCGCTGACCATCGCCGGTCTGGTCATGTGGCCTGGCATCGTGCTCTACCTGCCGGGCTTGCTCCTGGGGCTCTGAAGCGCCCGCATCCCCCGGTTGCGGCAGCGTGACCGGGGGAAAGCATGCGGCATCTGCATAATTTGTCCTGTGGATAAATTTCGTCGAGGCCGGCGAGATGCAGACGTCGTGCTGACCCAGGGTCATTCGGGCGCGAGAGTTTCCGGGACAGTGGTTAATGTATGCGCTGCGAAATGGCCGTAATTCCCTGATTTATTAACGAAAGGTAAACTTGGCGAACGGTGCGTGTCGCGGTATTTGCAACGGCATCGAACTTTTGCTCGCGCGACAGATATTAACAGAATCCAGGCGACCTGTGGATAAACTTGTGGGTGTATCTTCGCTGCACGTGAGGGCTAACGCTGCGATGCAGCGTTGCGCGAGCAGCGGAGCGACGCTCGCGTGGTCCCCTTGAGAAGGGGAGGGCGGTTGCGCTCGACCTGAGGCGTCCATGGTTTCAGGACCCGAAACGGAAACCGCCCGGCACGCAGGCGCGCCGGGCGGGATGATCGCATTTCGTCGGGCTGCGGTTCAGCGAATCCGCAGTTCTGTCTGGGCGTCGAAGAGATAGGTCTTGTCGATCGGGAAGGTCAGGCCGACCGTCGCGCCGGCTTCGGTGCGATAGTCGCCGCGTTCCTCAACGACGATCCGTTCGCCGGTCTCCGAGGTCAGATAGGCAAAGGAGACGCCGCCGAGCGCTTCGGTCAGTTCAACGGTATGGGTGTCACCACTCGGGTTCATCTCCAGGTGCTCGGGGCGTACGCCGACTTGCACCTTGCGGCCGTCTTCCGGCACATTGACCGGCAGCTCCAGCTCCTTGCCAAGACCGGGCGACACGACCTTGCCAGCCGACACCGTCGCATCGACGAAATTCATCGAGGGCGAGCCGATAAAGCCGCCGACAAACTTGTTGTCCGGGTCGCGATAGAGATCCATCGGCTTGCCGACCTGCTCGATCTTGCCGTCCCGCAGGACGACGATCTTGTTGGCCAGCGTCATGGCCTCGGTCTGGTCATGCGTCACGTAGATCATCGTGGCGCCGATTTCCTTGTGCAGCCGCGCGATCTCGACCCGCATCTCGACGCGAAGCTCGGCATCGAGGTTGGAGAGCGGTTCGTCGAAGAGGAAGACCTCCGGGCCGCGAACGATGGCGCGACCGATGGCGACGCGTTGGCGCTGGCCGCCCGAGAGCGCCTTCGGCCGACGGTCGAGATAGGGGTCGAGCTTGAGGATCGCGGAGGCCCCGGCGACCTTCTCGTCGATCACCTCCTTGGGGTGTCCGGTCATCTTCAGGCCGAAGCCCATATTCTGCGCCACGGTCATGTGCGGGTAGAGCGCGTAGGTCTGGAAGACCATTGCGACACCGCGTTCGGAGGGGTCCATGTCGGTCACGTCACGATCGCCGATATGGATCTTGCCCTCGGTGGTCTCCTCGAGCCCGGCCACCATGCGCAGCAGGGTCGACTTGCCGCAGCCCGAGGGGCCGACGAAGACACAGAACTCGCCATCCTCGATCTCCAGGTCGACCCCATGGATCACCTGGACGTCGCCGAAACGTTTTACCACATTGTTCAGAACGACGCCTGTCATCCTTGTCTCCCTTCAGTTTCGCCTTCCACGGGGAAGGCCCAATGCGATGCCTCGACGGCGATCGCCTCCACACAATGCCGGAGCCGCGGTATATGCGTCTCGAGCGTCTTGATATCGGTGCGCAGCGTCGAGCCCGTCAGGCTCACCGCGCCTATCGCACGCTGCTCCTCCGTGAGGATCGGCATGGCCACGCAGATCACGCCGGCCTCATGCTCTTCGCGGTCGGTGGCATAGCCACGCTGCCGCGTCCGTTCCAGCGACTGGCGCAGCACGGCCTCGGAGGCCAGCGTCGTCGGGGTGAAGCGGTGAAAACTCTGCATGCGCAGGATCTGGTCGAGCTGGTCCTCGTCCAGATAGGCCAGCATCGCCTTGCCGACGCCGGTGCAATAGGCCGGCCCGACCTTGCCCGCATCAGAGAACATCGCCGCCTGCTCCAGCGCGTTGCGCTTGTCGACATAGAGCACGTGCCCGTAATCCATCTGCGCGAGATGAACCGTCAGGCCGGTCTCCAGCGAGAGCGCGTCGAGATGCCGTCGCGCGATCGGGGCCAGCGATGCCTGGCGCCAGGCCGCATGGGCCAACCGGACCAGCCGGACACCCAGCGAGTAGGTGCCGTTCTCCGGATTATGAACCAGCATGCCCTGATTTACTAATGTTTGCGCTAATCTGTATAACGTCGCCTTCGGCAGGACGGACATGCGCTGCAAGTCCGCGAATCGCACCGGCTTTTCCTGGGCCGCAACAAGGTCCAGGACGTCCAAAGCCTTGCCTACTGTGCCGTCACCGGCTGCCGACATACCAAATTCCTCCCAGTCGGTGCGGCGTCCTGTTTCGGGGGATTCGCCGGCTCGACTGTTGACAACCATAGGCGATTCGCGGTTAGAGTTTCAATATTCAAAACGATGTTTCATTATTTGAGACATCAGAATGAAACGCAAACGGGAGGAAACCATGCGTTCCATGCTCTCCGTGTCGATCTCGGCCATTGCCGTGGTCGCCGCTTCTGCTTCTTTCGCCGGCACCGTGAAATATTATGCCGACTATGATCCGGCCCCGCTGGCCGCCATGCAGGAGATCATCGCCGATTTCGAGGCTGCGAATCCCGACATCAAGATCGACTTCCAGAACTTCGACCACGAGGGATACAAGACCTCGATCCGCAACTTCCTGAGTGCCGACGCGCCGGACCTTGCGAACTGGTATGCTGGCAACCGCATGGCCCCCTTCGTCAACTCGGGCCAGTTCATGGATGTCTCCGATGTCTGGGAAGAGAACGGCCTGAAGGAAGATCTCGCCTCCGCGCTGCCCTCCATGACCATCGATGGCAAGCAGTGGGGCGTCCCCTATACCTACTACCAGTGGGGCATCTACTATAACAAATCGGTCTATGCCGACGCTGGCGTTGAAGTGCCCGAGACCTGGGACCAGTTCGTCGAGAATTGCGCTGTCTTCAAGGAAGCCGGCATCGACTGCCTGACCACCGGCACCAAGGCGCTGTGGCCGGGGGCTGGCATCTTCGATTACATGAACATGCGCACCAATGGCTACGAGTTCCACATGGCGCTCGCCAATGGCGAAGCCGCCTGGACCTCCGACGAGGTGAAAGCCACCTTCGCCAACTGGGCCAAGATCGTGGAGCCGGGCTACATCACCCAGAACCACGCAGCGCTTGACTGGCAGGATGCCGCAGCCCTTCTCGTGCAGGGCAAGGCCGCCAACTACGTCATGGGCAACTTCGCCGTCGCCGTGTTCAAGGAAGGCGGGCTGACCGACGAGACCCTCGGCTTCATGCCGTTCCCGACGATCAACCCGGATGTGCCGCGCGCCGAAGAAGCGCCGACCGACACGATCCACATCCCGTCGGGCGCCACCAATGTGGAAGACGCCAAGAAGTTCCTCGCCTACATGGCTGGCGCTGAAGCGCAGACCAAGATGAATGCGGCGATGGGCCAGCTGCCGATCAACAAGAACGCCTCCGTCAACGAGGACGATCCGTTCATCGTCGCCGGCTTCGAGCTTCTGTCCACCACCCCGGGCGGCATCGCGCAGTTCTTCGACCGCGACGCACCGGCCGAGATGGCCAAGATCGGCATGGAAGGCTTCCAGGAGTTCATGGTCAAGCCTGAGCGCCTCGAGCAGATCCTCGAGCGTCTCGAGAAGGCCCGCGGCCGCGTCTACAAGTAATCCTCCCTCGTGGGGCCGGGTTCGCCTGGCCCCACGACCTTCATTTCTGACCTGACACGCCATCCGGGCTGCTGACGGGTCCACCCTCAACACAAAAGCGGAAGGGTTGCGCGCATGAGCCTCGCAAGCACGGAAACCCACTCCCGGTCCTGGTGGCGAGAGAACCAGCAGAAGCTGACTCCCTACATCTTCCTGATCCCGGGCGTGATCTTCTTTCTCGTCTACGTCATCATCCCGATTTTCGAGAGCTTCTGGCTTTCGGCCTATTCCTGGGACGGGCTTGGCGAAAAAGAATTCATCGGCATGTCGAACTATGCCGAACTCTTCGATGACGAGGCCTTCTACACCTCGCTGAAGAACAACGTTATCTGGCTGGTGCTCTACCTTCTCGCCATCCCCGCCGGACTTGGCATCGCGATCTTCCTCAACCAGAAGATCCCGGGGATGCGCGCCTACAAGTCGCTCTTCTTCTTCCCCTTCGTGATCAGCCAGGTCGTGGTCGGCCTGATCTTCGCCTGGTTCTACGCGCCGGGATTTGGTCTCTTCTACATGATCATCGAGAAGCTCACCGGCTCCGAGATCGCCATCCTCGCCGATGAACGCTTCGCCACCTACGGCATCATCGTCGCCGGCCTCTGGCCGCAGATCGCCTATTGCATGATCCTCTATCTCACCGGCCTGAACGCCGTGGATCCCGAGCAGATCGAAGCCGCCCGGCTCGACGGCGCCAAGAGCTTCAAGATGCTCTGGTACATCATCCTGCCGCAGCTCCGACCCGCCACTTTCCTGGCGATGGTTGTGACCGTCATCGGCGCGCTGCGCTCCTTCGACCTCGTCTCGATCATGACCGATGGCGGCCCCTACGGTTCCACCCGCGTGCTCTCCTTCTACATGTATGAGCAGGCGCTCTCGGAATATGGCTACCGCATGGGCTATGGTGCCTCTGTCGCGGTTGTCCTCTTCCTCATCATGATGGTCTTCATCTCCGGTTTCATCTGGAAGATGGTTGGCGACGAACGGAAAGGGCTCTGACATATGTTCCCCCGTCCTATTGAACATCAATCCAGCGCCATCCAGATCAGCTACCGTGTGCTGGTCCCGGTCGCGCTGTTCCTGTGGCTGCTGCCGCTGATCGGTGTGGCCATCACCTCGGTGAAACCGGCCTCGGATCTCGCTGCGGGCAACTATTTCGGCATGCCGAGCTCGTTTGCGATCTCCAACTACGGCGATGTCTTCACCAACTCGCCCATCGGCCAGTATATCTGGAACTCCTTCAAGGTGACGATCCCGACCGTGATCGGTACGCTGACCCTCAGCTGCCTGACCGGTTTCGCGCTCGGCATCTACAAGTTCAGAAGCAACGTCTGGATTTTCTTCATGTTCGTTGCCGGCAACTTCGTGCCGTTCCAGATCCTCATGGTCCCGGTCCGCGACATGACCGTGAATCTCGGGCTCTACAACACCACGACCGGCCTCGTGCTCTTCCACGTCGCTTTCCAGACCGGCTTCTGCACGCTCTTCATGCGCAACTTCATCCGCGCCCTGCCGCGCGAGTTGATCGAGGCCGCGCGCGTCGAGGGCGTCAGCGAGATCCGGATCTTCTGGTATGTCGTGCTGCCGCTGATGAAACCGGCCATCGCCGCGCTCGCGGTGCTGATCTTCACCTTCATCTGGAACGACTATTTCTGGGCCACCGTGCTGACCACCTCCAAGGAGACACAGCCCGTGACCGCCGGTCTCTACTCGCTGAACGGTCAGTGGATCGCCCAGTGGCAACTCGTCTCGGCCGGCGCCATCATCGCCGCCCTCCCGCCGGTTGCCATGTTCTTCCTGATGCAGAAGCACTTCATTGCCGGCCTGACACTCGGAGCCGTTAAATGATCCGAACCTGGCGGCTTGACGGTCCCCGTCAGACGCTGGCCCTGGGCTCCCGGAACGATCGCCTCCCGCGGGTGATCTACTGGGGGCCCCGGTTGCCGGATGACGAGGACATGGACGTCATCTACGACGCCCACAAGATCGACGTGACCGGCGGCAGTCTCGATGCCAACCCGGAGCTGACCATCTGTCCCGAAAGCTCGCGCACCTTCCCCGGCCAGCCGGGGCTTGTGCTGGCCGATGGCGATGGCAGCGCGCTCTACTCGCGCTTTTTCTACGAGAGCGAGGTGAAGGGCGAGAACCACATCTCGCTGACCTATTCCGACGAGGGGCTGGGGCTGGTCTATACCGCCCATTTCCTCATCGACCCCGAGACCCATATCCTGGAATCCAAGGCGGTGCTGGAGGCCAACCGGCCGGTGCGCCTGCACTGGCTGTCCGCGCCGGTCCTGCCCGCGCCGCATTACTGCGACGAGATGTGGGACTTCACCGGTCGCTGGTGCGGCGAGTTCCAGATCGCGAAGACACCCTGGACCGCCGGCGGGCGCTACCGCAACAACCGCACGGGCCGGACCGGGCATGAGGCCTTCCCCGGCCTGATCCTGCCCTGCCGCGGCGCCACCAATACCGCCGGCGAAGCCTATGCCTTCCATTACGGCTGGTCCGGCGGGCACCGCATGGTGGCCGAGGAGCTGCCCGACGGGCGGCGTCAGGTTCAGTTCGGCCATGCCAATGGCACCGAGACAGCGCCGGGCACCCGCTTCGAGACCGCGACTCTCTATGCGACCTATTCCGATGCTGGCCTCAATGGCTGCGCCGTGTCCTTCCAGCGCCACCTGCGCGACCGGATCGTCAAGTGGCCGGATCCGGATCGCCCGCGCCCAGTGCATTACAATTGCTGGGAAGCGGTCTATTTCGATCACAAGCTGCCGGTTCTGAAGGAGATCGCGACCAAGGCCGCCAGCCTCGGCGCCGAGCGTTTCGTGCTGGATGATGGCTGGTTCGGGCTGCGCGACGACGACACCCGCGCGCTCGCGGACTGGCAGGTCGATCCGCGCAAATATCCCGACGGGCTCGGGCCCCTGATCGAGCATGTCCAGTCTGAGGGCATGGCCTTCGGCATCTGGCTTGAACCGGAGATGATCAACCCGGATTCGGAGACCTACCGCGCCCATCCCGACTGGGCGCTCGGGCTCGACGACCAGATCCTCGGCCGCCAGCAGATGTGTCTCGACATGTCGAACCCGTCTGTGCGCGAGTATCTCTATGAGCAATTCGCGGACCTGCTGGGCAAGAACGACATCGATTACATCAAGTGGGACCACAACCGAGTCCTGCCGATGCCCGACGCGGCCCAGCCGCGCGGCACCTACCTGCTGCTCGACCGTCTGCGCCGGGACTTCCCGAAAGTGGAGATCGAGAGCTGTGCCTCCGGCGGCGGGCGGATCGATTTCGGCATCCTTCAACGCACGCAACGGGTCTGGCTCTCCGACAGCAATGACGCGCTGGAGCGGTTGCGCATCCAGCACAACGCGGCGCTCTTCCTGCCGATGGCGATCACCGGCTCCCATGTCGGCCCGCGCGAGTGCCACACTTCCGGCCGGGTGCTCGATATCCGCTTCCGCGCCTGGGTCGCGGCCCAGCGGCATATGGGCTTCGAGATGGACCCGCGCGAACTCAGCATAGAGGAGGTCCGCGTGCTCCAGCAGGTCACGACCTGGTGGAAGACCAACCGCCTCTGGATGACTCGCGCCGACATCCTGCGGCTCGACAGCGCGGACCCGGCGGTGATCGCCGAGCAGCAGATGGCTGAGGATGGAACGCGTTTCGTGGTCTTCGCCGGTAAGGCGGATAGCTCGACCCAGATCGCCCCGCGCCCGCTGCGCCTGACCGGGCTGGACCCGGCGGCGCGCTACCGTGTCGACATCCTCAACCGCGAGGATCTTGTCGCACTTTCCCGCGGCACCATCGCGCTGAAGGATGGCCCCATCGAAGCCTCGGGGCGCTACCTGATGACGATGGGCATCGCGCTGCCCTGGTCCTTCCCCTGCGGGATGTGGGTGGTCGAGGGCGAGAGGTTGTAAGACACGCGCGGCCGCATCCCCTCAGGGCGGATCGGCGGGTGGGTCTTGCCCGGCCGGCTGCCCCTGACCCTGCTTCGACTCGCCGCCTCGACATCCGCCCGGCGCGGGCGTCGAGTGGCACCGACTGCGCGGACCTGAACGAGCCGAAAGGAATCTGCCATGAGCGACCATCCGATCTTTCCAGACCTCGCCGGCGCCTCGGTCTTCATCACCGGCGGCGGCTCTGGCATCGGTGCCGCCCTGACCGAAGGCTTCTTGCAGCAGGGCGCCAGGGTCGCCTTCGTGCAACGGTCTGACGCCAGCGAATTCTGCGACGAGATGGAGTCGAAGACCGGCACGCGACCGCTCTACATCGCCTGTGACATCAGCGATCTCGACGCCCTGCGCGCCGCGCTCGATGCAGCGACAGAGGCGCATGGCCCGATCGGGGTGCTTCTCAACAATGCCGCCAATGACCTGCGGCAGGACACTCTGGAGCTGGACGAAGCGTTCTGGGACGCCTCGATGGCGATCAATCTCAAGCCCTATTTCTTTGCCGCCCAGCATGTCATCCCGGCCATGCAGGCCGAGGGGCGCGGCTCCATCATCAACATGTCCTCGATCAGCTACATGATGGCGACCTACGGCTACGCGCCTTATATCGCCTCGAATGCCGCCATTACCGGTCTCACGCGGACGCTGGCGCGCGAGTTCGGCCCGGACGGTATCCGGGTGAACTCGATCATGCCGGGCATGGTGGTCACGCAGAAACAACTCGACAAATGGCTGACGCCCGAAGGCATGGCCGAACACATTGAACGACAATGCCTGAAGCGGACGCTCACGCCGGAAGACATGGTGGGCGGCGCGCTGTTTCTCGCCTCCGGCGCCTCGGCGGCGATGACCGCGCAGGCACTGGTACTGGACGCAGGGGTGGTGACGACAGGATGAGCATGCTGGACTGGATTGCCGTGGATTGGGGTACGTCGAGCTTGCGTGCCTGGGGGATCGACGTGAGCGGCGCGATCTTGTGGGAGGAAAGCTCGGACAAGGGCATGGGCGGGCTCGCCCCGTCCGAATTCGAGCCGGTTTTCCTCGACCTCGTCGGAGCTCATATCGCCGGGCTGGACCGTGTCGAGGCAATCGCCTGCGGCATGGTCGGCGCGAAGCAGGGCTGGACGGAAGCAGGCTATCGCGCCGTGCCCTGCCAGCCGCTCGACCCCGACATGACCGAAGCCCCGGTTGCGGATCCGCGCCTTCGCTTCCGGATCATTGGCGGGTTGAGCCAGGCGAAACCCGCCGACGTGATCCGCGGCGAGGAGACACAGATTGCCGGCTTCCAGGCGCTGAACCCGAAATTCGACGGCGTGATCGCGCTGCCGGGTACCCATACGAAATGGGTCCATGTCAGCGCCGGCGAGGTGGTCTCCTTCCAGACTTGCATGACCGGCGACCTCTTCGCCGCCATCTCCGGCCATACCGTCCTGCGCCACTCGGTGCAGACGGAGGACTGGGATGACGTTGCCTTCCTCGCTGCCGTGGATGATGCCGTCTCCCGCCCCGAGAAGCTCGCGGCCCGCTTGTTTTCCCTGCGCGCAGAGGGCCTGCTCGCGGGGCTTGAAGCAGGGTCTGCGAAAGCCCGCCTTTCCGGTCTTCTGATCGGCGCCGAACTGGCCGCCACGCGTCCCTACTGGCTCGGCCAGGAGGTCGCCATCATCGGCGCCGGCGGCGTCTCGAAACTCTATGCCGAGGCGCTGAAAAGCCTCGGTGTCACAGCAACCCTCGCCGCTGGCGGCGCCATGGTCCTCAAGGGGCTGGCCGCCGCCCGCGCGCTCGACGGAGAAGACATATGAGCCGGACCATCATCGCCATCCTGCGTGGTATCACCCCCACCGAGGCGGTCCCCGCCGCCGAAGCCCTGATCGGGGCCGGGATCGACCGGATCGAGGTCCCGCTCAACTCTCCGGAGCCCTGTGCCTCTATCCGTGCCATGGCCGATGCCTTTGGCGCGGATGCGCTGATCGGCGCGGGCACCGTTCTGAACCTGGAGCAGGTCGACGCCGTGGCGCAGGCCGGCGGCAAACTCGTCGTCTCGCCCAATTGCGTTCCGGCGGTGATCCGCGCGACGCGCGCCGCCGGCATGCAAAGCTGGCCGGGCGTTTTCACTCCCACCGAGTGCTTTGCGGCGCTCGACGCGGGCGCCAATGGCCTCAAGCTCTTCCCCGGCAACATGGCCGGCACGGGCGGGCTGAAAGCGCTCCGGGCCGTGCTGCCGAAGTCTTGCGAGGTCTATGCGGTTGGCGGCGCCGGGCCGGAGAATTTCGGCGACTGGATCGCCGCAGGCGCCAATGGCTTCGGCATCGGTTCGGCGCTCTACACGCCGGGCATGTCCATCGCCGATATTTCCGCCCGCGCGGCAGAGATCGTCGCAGCCTATGACGTGGCCGTGTCATGACCCGCGTCTTCGACACCACGGTTTGCGACCTGGGCGAAGGTCCGCTCTGGCATCCCGAACGCGGCCAACTCTTCTGGTTCGACATCCTTGGCCGCAAGCTCCTGACCCGGCGCGGCGCCTTCAGCCGCGCCTGGCAGTTCGAGCATTGCGTCTCTGCGGCGGGTTGGGTGGATGCGGCGACCCTGCTCATCGCTTCGGCCAGCGAGCTGTTCTCCTTCAATATCGAGACCGGCGCGCGGGAGCACGTTCTGCCGCTGGAAGCCGAGAACCCCGTGACCCGCTCCAATGATGGCCGCGCGGACCCGTTCGGCGGCTTCTGGATCGGTACGATGGGGTACAATGCCGAACAGGACGCCGGCGCCATCTATCGCTACTACAAGGGCGAGCTGCGCCAGCTCTTCCCCGCCGTGTCGATCCCCAACGCCATCTGTTTCGACCCGGAGGGCCTCTTCGCGCTCTATTGCGACACGCGCGAGCATGTGATCCGCAAAATCGCGCTGGACCAGAAGGATGGCTGGCCCGTCGGCGAGTCCGAGATCTTCATCGACATGCGCAAGGATGATTGGGGCCCGGATGGCGGCGTCATCGATGCGGATGGCAATCTCTGGAACGCCCAGTGGGGCGCCAGCCGCGTCGCCGCCTATAACCGAAAGGGCGAGTTCCTGCGCGAGATCCGCTTCGCCGCCCGGCAGACCTCCTGTCCGGCATTTGGCGGCGCCGATCTGTCCGAACTGTTTGTCACCTCGGCGGCCACGGATCTGCCATCCGAGGAAATCGATGCCTGCCACGAGAATGGCATGACCTTTGTCGCCGAAACCCAGGCGCGAGGGCAAAAGGAACACAAGGTGCTGCTGTGAAATCCGAACTTGGAATCTGCTACTACCCCGAACACTGGCCCGAAGCCCAATGGGCCGAGGATGCGGCGCGGATGCGTGCGACGGGGCTGTCCTGGGTCCGCATCGGCGAGTTCGCCTGGTCGCTCATGGAGGCCGAGCCCGGCAAGCTCAGCTTCGGCTGGTTGGACCGCGCCATCGAGACGCTGGGGGCCGCCGGGCTGAAGGTCGTCCTCGGCACACCGACCGCGACGCCGCCGCGCTGGATGATCGAGAAACATCCCGACATGCTGGCGGTCGATGAAGCTGGCAACCCGCGCAAATTCGGCTCGCGCCGGCATTACTGCTTCTCGCACAAGGGGTATCGGGAAGAGAGCGCCCGCATCGCGCGCCTGCTCGGCGAGCGCTACGGCAAGAACCCGCATGTGCAAGCCTGGCAGATCGACAATGAATATGCCTGCCACGAGACGACCCTGAGCTATTCCCGCGCCGCCGTGGAAGGATTCCGCGACTGGCTGGCGCAGCGTTACCAGTCGCCCGAGGCTCTGAACCGGGCCTGGGGCAATATCTTCTGGTCGATGGAGTACAGCGATTTCAGCGAAATCGACGCGCCGAACCTGACCGTGACCGAGCCCAACCCGGCTCATGTCATGGCCTGGCGTCGCTATTCCTCGGATGCCGTCGTCGCTTACAACGCCGCGCAGGTGACCGCGCTGCGCCCGCTGACCGACAAGCCGCTGATCCACAATTACATGGGGCGCGTCCTCGAATTCGACCATTTCGACGTCGGCAATGATCTCGATATCGCCTCCTGGGACAGCTACCCGATCGGCTTTCTTTCCGACCGGTTGACCGACTCTCCCGAGCATAAGCGCCGCTACCTGCGCCAGGGCGATCCGGACATGCAGGCGCTGCATCACGACCTTTATCGCGCTGTTGGAAAGGGCCGCTGGTGGGTGATGGAGCAGCAACCCGGCCCGGTAAACTGGGCGCCCTTCAACCCGGCACCGCTGCCCGGCATGGCGCGGCTCTGGGCCTGGGAAGCCATCGCCCATGGCGCCGAGGCGGTCTGCTATTTCCGCTGGCGGCAGGCGCCCTTCGCTCAGGAGCAGATGCATGCCGCGCTGTTGCGCCCGGACAGCGCGCCTGCACCAGCGCTGGCAGAAGCCGCGCAAGTGGCCGAAGAAATCGCGAGCTTGCCGGAGATCCGCCCCGCGCAGGCGCCGGTTGCGATCCTCTTCGACTACGCCTCTGCCTGGGCCTGGGAAACCCAACCGCAAGGCGCCGATTTCGACTATTTCGAGCTGGTTCTCGACACCTATCGCGGGCTGCGCAAGCTTGGCCTCTCTGTCGATTTCCTGCCGCTCGATGCCAATGTCAGTGACCACCATCTCATCCTCGCACCGGGGCTCTTCACCCTACCGGAAAGCCTGAAGGCATCGCTCGCCGCGCGGGACGGCATCACCATTCTCGGCCCCCGTTCCGGCACCCGCAGCCCGGAATTCGAGATCCCCGTGCCGCTTCCCCCGGCGCTGCCCGGGCTCGACTCCACCATCGCGCTTACCGAAAGCCTGCCGCCATCCGCGCCGGAGCCGCTGGCGCAGGGGGGGGCCGTGCTGCATTGGCTGGAACGGCTTGAGGGCACGGCCGAGGTTGTCGAGGAAACACAGTCCGGTCAGCCGGTTCTCACGCGTTCCGGTGGGCTGCACTATCTCGCCGGCTGGCCCGATGAAACCGCGTTCGCGCGGATTCTCACGCGCGCCTGCGCCGAGCTTGGACTCGCGGTGACCGAGATGCCCGAAGGGCTGCGCTGCCGCGACACCGAGAGCCACCGATTCTATGTCAATTATGCGCCCGAGCCGATAGATTTCGATGGGGTGACCATCGCCACGGCCGGCGTTACCTGGAAGGACCTGCCATGATCCGAGCCCCATTCGGCAGCCTCAAGGATGGCCGCCCCGTCGAGCGCATCACCCTGTCGAACGACCAACTCAGCGCCTCGATCCTTACGCTCGGCGCCACGCTGCAGGATCTTCGTCTGGCCGGACTCGAACGCTCGCTGACCCTGGGCAGCGAGACCGTTGCCGATTACGAACCTGAGGGCGGCTTGCATTATTTCGGCGCTATTGTCGGCCCGGTCGCGAACCGTATCTACCACGCGCGCTGCGAGTTTGACGGCAAGACGCTGGAGTTTGACGCCAACGGGCTGGGCGGTCATGTGTTGCATGGCGGCGCGGCGGGGTTGCATCACAAGCTCTGGACCGTCGAGGACGCGACCGAAACCCGCCTCCTGCTCAGCTGCGAGGCCACGGATGGCGAGGGCGGCTTCCCCGGCAACCGGCGCTTCGAGGCGGAGTTTCTGCTCGAAGGCGCGGCGCTGACGCTTAAGCTGCGCGCCGAGACCGACGCGCCGACGCTCGTGAATCTCGCCAACCATTCCTATTGGAACCTCGGCGCGGCTGAGGATTTCCACGGCCATGTGTTGCAGATTGATGCCGAGCACTTTCTGCCCTGTGACGACACGGATATTGCCACCGGGGAGGTCGTCCCGGTCGATGGCACGGCGATGGATTTCCGGGCCCCGCGCGCGCTGACGGCGGAGGATGCCATCGACAACAATTTCTGCCTCTCCGACACGCGGCGTCCGCTCAGCGCGGCCGGCAGCCTGGCGCGCCCGGACGGCATCTGCCTGACCGTGGAGACGACCGAGCCGGGCTTGCAGATCTACGACACCCGCCACATCTCACCCGAAGGAACACTCGGCCTCGACGGCCGTATCTATCGGCCTCGCGCTGGTGTCGCCATCGAAGCGCAGTTCTGGCCCGACGCCCCCAACAAGCCCGGTTTTCCGCCGATCCGCATGGAGCCCGGTGAGGATTGGGAACAGGTGACCCGCTTCAGCTTCTCCCGGAGCTGAAGCGGAGGACGCGCTCAGGCGCTCACAGGGTCATCCTGTGTTGTGCGCTCGGCCGCGCCGACGGTCTGAAAACCGGCCGCGTAGGCCTCGATCTCCTCGATCGACAGTCCACTTACCGCGTTCCATTGCTTCTGATTGTGTTCTTCGGATTCGAGATCGGTCCAGAAGCTGTCATTGAGACGGTTGATCATGTTGAAAAGTGCGCAAGCCATTGAAATTTCTACTATTTCCGTGTCTTTGAAGCTTGCTTTCATGCGCTCCCAGGTTGCCTTGTCCCGTTGCGCGGTGTTGCTGGTCATGGCGGTGGACCAGGCAATCGCGGCGCGGTCCCGTTCGTCGAACAGGGGGCTCGTCTCGTAGCTGTCATCCAGCATCGCTTCGAGTTCTTCTTCCGTGATGCCAAGGCCTTGGCCGAAGACGGAGGTATGCGCGGTGCAATAGGTGCAGGCATTGGCCATCGAGGTCTTGATGCAAGCAAGCCCGCGGAGCCGGGGATCGGTCGTTGCGCCCAGATCCGGCTGTCGGACGGCCGCGACGAGCCCACCAAACCAGCGGGCGAGGTAGGGGCTGTGCGTTGCCAGTATCCGTTGCAGATTGGCGGTCCGGCCCAGGAACCGGTCTGACGCTTCGAAGACGAGCTTCGCGGTGCCCGTTGCCTCTTCATGGCTCAAGCCTGTCAATCTCTGTGTCAAATCATCCTCCCATGCATTCACCCGGGAAGCCTAATGGGTGCGGCGCCAGGCTTGAAAGCAATGTTCCAGATGGTCGGCATCAGGTTCGTTGATAGCTCCCGCCAATGCTTAAAGGTTGACCAATTCGAGGTAGTGAAGGAGCTGGAATTTTCAATTCTATTATGAAAAATGTTGAAAATGGCAAGCTTTGTACTTCATATGGGGGCAAGAAGGCGATCATGGAAATAATGGTTGACCAATGTTTGGAGGGGCGACATGACCGGGGACGTATCAGGTAAAAAGGATCTGCATGGGATCGGGGCAGCCGTACCGGACAAGATGCGCGCTTGGGTCCTGGGAGATCCTGAGGAGCTGACGCTGGTTGACAAGCCGGTGCCTGTGCCCGGTCGGGCGGAGGTGCTTGTGCGGATCGATGCGGTGGCTATCTGCGCGACGGATCTTGAGATCCTGACTTATGGCACCCCGGCGATGATCGAGGGCGGCCCGCCCTTCAACAAGAATTATACGCCGGGTCATGAATATATGGGCACGGTCGCAGCCCTTGGGCCGGGCGTGGACGAGTTTGCCGTTGGTGATCGTGTCACCGTGGAGATCCATGCCGGCTGTGGGCAGTGCAAGCGCTGCCGCATGGGGATGTATACCTCCTGTCACAATTACGGGCTGAACTACGGCGCGCAGGACAAGGGACACCGGGCAAACGGTTTCACCACGGATGGCGGTTTCGCGGAATATGCGGTCAACAATATCAATACGTTGATCCGGGTGCCCGACGCCATGTCGGACGAGGAAGCGACGCTGGTCGTGACCGCCGGGACCTCGATGTATGGGCTGACGGAGCTGGGTGGGCTGGTCGCCGGCGAAAGCGTCGTGGTGATCGGGCCGGGTCCGATCGGGTTGTTGGCCGTTGCGGTGGCCAAGGCGCTTGGGGCCGCTCCGGTGATCCTTGTCGGCACGCGCGAGAGCCGCAACGCCATCGGGCGCGAGTTGGGCGCGGATCATGTGATCGATGCGCGCAATGAGGATGTCGTCGCGCGGGTCAAGGAGTTGACGGGCAAGGGGGCGGACTATGTCGTCGATTGCGCGGGATCGGAAGCCACCGTCAACCAGGCGGTTGCGATGACCAATCGAGGCGGAAAGATCTGCCTCGCGGCCTTCCCCAAGAACGCCGTCTCGTTCAACCTCGGCGCGCTGGCGGTGAACAATATCTATCTCTACGGCATTCGCGGCGAGGGACGGTCCGCTACCCATCGCGCGATGGCCTTCATGGAGGCGGGGCGTTTCGACGCGAGCCTCATCCATACCCACACATTCCCGCTGGACGACCTGCCGACAGCGCTCCGATACGCCCGCGAGCGGATCGATGATGCGATCAAGGTGGTTGTTTCGACCCGTCCGGGCGTTCCGGGCGGCGCAAAGGCAGGATGACGGGCCGAGGGCCGCTCACAGACAGGGCGGCCCCAACGGCAATTTCGGATCAAGCAAACAGAGAGAGGATAACCATGACACGCATCGAGGAGCACGGTCCCGACCATGTCGAGATCAACCCGGATCCCGCTGCTTTCGCGCATTGGCCGGACGGGTTGCATGCGGAAATGCTGCGCGATGCCGAGAATGGGTGCGTGGGATCGGTGTTGGTCTCGGAGACCGAGACGATGCGCATCTGGCACTTGCGCCTGCCGCCCGGCAAACGCTGTCGCTTTCATCGGCATGTGAACCGCTACTTCTGGACCGCACTGGTTCCGGGCAAGGCGCGCGGGTATTTCTCCTCCGGGGAGATCCGGAACGTGATCCATTATCAGGGCGAGACGAAGCATTTCGACTACGGGGCCGGGGACCACATGCTGCACGCGGTGGAGAATATCGGCGACACTGAGCTGATCTTCACCACGGTGGAATTCATCGACGGGGCAAATACACCGCTGGCGGTGCCCGACGAGGTGCGGCTGGCGCCGCCGGCCATCGCCTGACGGCTCGGGTCAGTCCGGTTTGGCGCGCGCGATGGGCAGGAGGATGGCGGCATTGTCGAGCTCGCCCTCGTCATGCTCCAGCGCGTCGCGCATCATGGAGAGATAGGTCTCGGCGAAGGGCAGCCCTTGCCCTGCCGCAGCCGCACCGTCGCGGATCAGGCGGAAATCCTTGGCCGATTGCCGAATACGCCCTTGCGGGGCAAAGTCGCGGAGCGCCATCAGCTGGCCTTTGGAGTCCATCACCGCTGAATGGGCCGCGGAGGCGCGTGCCATCTCGAGAAAGTCCTCCGACGCCAGCCCGAGCGCCTCGGCAAAGACCATCCCCTCGGCCAGAGCAGCGCGGTTCAGCCCCAGCACGAGATTGATCGCAAGCTTGGCGCGGTTGCCATTGCCGATCGGGCCCACATGGAGATGCTGACGAGAGATCGCCTCGAAGACCGGCGCTAGCCGCCAGGCCGCCGCCGCGTCGCCCGCCACAAGCAGCAGCACATCGCCCTTTGCCAGCGCGCGGCTGGTGCCGGAAATCGGCGCTTCGATCAACGTGATGCCCTTGGTTGCGGCCCGCTCAGCCAGGGCTTCCATGCGCTCCGGGTCGCAGGTGCTCAGAGAGACGAGCGTGGCCCGGCTGTCCGGCGCGCCTTCGATCAATTCCGCCAGCTGCTCCGTGTCGAAGACGCAGGAGAAGACCGTCTCGGCCTGCCAGACCTGGGGCGCGGCGCAGACTTGCCCGCCAAGCGCATCAAGCCCGGCGGCCTTCTCGGGATCGGGGTCATGGCCGCAAAGCGCATAGCCCGCCGCGCCCAGCCGCTCGGCCAGCGCGGAGCCGATCAGCCCGAGCCCGAAGATCCCGATCCGGGTCAACTGGCTTCCTGGTTCTTGGCTTCGAGCATGTCGGCCAGCGTCGCCATTGCGTGGTTGGAGAGCGGCAGGTCCACGACCTCTCCGGTCTCCGCCGAGATGTCCGCGGCCAGATAGCTCTCCATCACCATCCGCGCATGCTCGGCCGAGACCAGCGGATCGCGGTCCAGCAACACGGATTCGAGGAAATGCAGCGTCTCCGGCCCCATCTGACCGGCATACATGTGGTCCACATGCTCGCCCGGCATGGTCGAGAGTGGGAATTGCGTATGCCCTTCGACCGTGTTGAGCCAGTTGTCGCGGGAGGTGTCGTCGAGGATCAGCGACCCTTCGGTCCCGGTGATCTCGATCCATGTCGCGCAGTAATTGGGATAGCTCGGCGGAAGGTTCCAGCCACCGCCAATGACGACAAGCGCGCCATTGTCCATGTTCACCGTGTTCCACATGCAGTCATAGGAGCCGTTGAGATCTTTCATGAAGCCATAGGCGCCCTGCGAATAGACCCGCACCGGTTTGGCATCGAGCAGCCAGTAGACGAAATCGAGATCATGGGTGGATTCCATCGCCGCGGGCGAGAGCTTCACCCGGCCGGCAATGCGCGAGCCGAGACTGCGCGAGAGATGGCGACTGACCATCACGTTGACGACCTTGCCCAGCTTGCCCTCGGAAATGGCCTTCTTGGCGTAGGCGATCTTGGGGTTGAAGCGCTGCGAATAGCCGATGGTGAATTTCAGCCCGTTCTTGCGCGCAATCGCGATCAGGTCATCGGCTTCCGCCAGCTCCATCGCGATGGGCTTTTCCAGCAGCACATGCTTGCCCGCCTTCAGGCAATCCCGCGCGATCGGGTAATGTGTCGGTTCGGGGGTGGTGGAGATGTACACGACCTCGATCGCGGGGTTCTTCACGATGTCCTGGTAGTCCAACGTTGCCGTTGCCGGGCTGGTCAAGGCCTTCACTTCCATCAGCCGCTCAGGGCGGATCTCACAGATGTGGAGCTTGTCGACAAGAGCGGATTTTGCCAACGTTTCCGCCCGCATACCGCCACACCAGCCGGTCCCGATCACGGCGACTTCTACCTGTCTCATCACGTTTTCCCAAGCTGTCCAAGGTCTTGAGGAGGTTACAAATCCAGCCGGGAGCGAACAAACAAGCTTTGCTGATACGTGCTATGCGATCTTCTGATTTGAAGTCGTGGACGGCGCTCGGGCGGGGGCAGGGGCGGTCAGCGCGTCCAGTGTGCTGTGCAGATGCGCGCGCATCGCTGCGCCGGCAGCCGGACCATCGCGGCTCTCCAACGCGGCGAGGATCGCGTCATGTTCGTCAAAGGAATGGTATGCGGGATCCGGCCCGAGCTCGGAGGTGTCGAGCCGCCGCCAGACCACGATCTGGCGCACGCCGTTCAACATCCGGTGGAGGGATTGCAGAAGGGAGTTCCCCGAGGCCGCCGCGATCGTCTCGTGGAAATCGCTGTCCAGCCCCTCATAGGCGCTCCAACTCGTGGCGTCGCGCATGGCATCGGCAAGCTGGCGAAGCTCCCGCAATTGTCTTGGCGTTGCATGAAGCGCTGCGAGATGGGCGATCTCCGGCTCAAGCGCGGTGCGCGCGGTCATGGCATCGACCGGGCTCGTGCTTTCCGCCAGCTCGGAGATCACTCCCTCGAGTCCGATGCCCGCCCGCGCCGGGCGGGGCTGCTTCGACAGGAATGTGCCACGCCCGACGAAGCGTTCCAGGAGGCCCTCGGCTTCGAGCACCAGCAAGGCCTTGCGCAGATCCGCCCGGCTGATGCCGAGCTGCGCACAGAGCGCGCGCTCGGCCGGCAGGCGGTCTCCGCGCGCCAGGCCGGATCCTGCAATCCAGTTGCGCAATCTCATCAGGATCTTGTCTTGCATTGGTTCACCAAGCTTCCAGGCTGAAATCTCGGGTCGATGCCGATTTTTCGCTTTGGTTTCATTTTCCTTCTGGATACGCTCCGCATATCTCCCGAACAGGAGATCGTGTTGCGGCGGAATGGTCAACCAATTTTCCGCATCGCCGCGGCGCAGACGATGTCACACCTGATCGCGAGGCGACATATGAGCGACCGTTTCGCCGGTTTCCACGAAGGTTCGGGTGACGTCGCGCGCGCCGTAGACCCAGAGGATCGTCAGCGGCCCAGTCCCGATATTTCGGAAGGAATGCGGCATGTCGGGCGGGACGAAGCTGGTGTCCATCGGCCCGAGGCGGGTGATCTTGCCGTCGAGATTGGCTTCGGCCTTGCCCGCCAGCACGGTCACCTGTTCGGCGCAGTTATGGCTGTGCAGCGGCGCGGCGCAGCCGGCGGGGAAGGTCGTCGTTCCGGTGGTGAAGGGGGCCGTCGGGTCGGTTGCCTTGCCAACCATCAGCCGCGTTTCGACGCCATCGCCTCGTGCAAAGGGGGTGATCTCGCCGTGGCGCAGGATGACCCCCTGCGGTGGTGTCTTCGTGTTCATTTCCAGTCCTTTCCATTGAAACGGGAGCCAGTGGGCCCATGAGTGAGACGACAGATATTGTCCGGTTGCGGGCCTTCATAGCGCGCAGCCTTGTGGTCTGCGACATGCCCGGGCCGGATGCCGAGCGGGTGGCCGGGCTGATGGCGCAGGCCGATCTGATGGGGCAGGACGGGCATGGCGTGTTCCGCCTGCCAATGTATGTGCGCCGCATCCGGGCGGGGGGCATGAACATGCGGCCGCGCCTTGCCCGGATATCCGAGCGTCCGGCCACCGCCCTGATAGATGGTGACAACGGGATGGGCCACCTGGTCATGCACCACGCGACCGAGCTGGCGATGGAGAAGGCGCGCGGAACCGGCGTGGCCTGGGTTGGCGCGCGCCATTCCAACCATGCGGGCCCCGCTTCGCTCTATGCGATGATGCCGGCGCGGGAAAACATGATCGGCCTCTATCTCGCCGTCGGCAGCGCCAATCACATGCCGCCTTGGGGCGGCACGGATATGTTGCTCTCGACCAACCCGATCGCGGTCGCGCTGCCCTCGCGGGACTTCCCGCCGATCGTGCTCGACATGGCGACCACAGTGGCCGCCTATGGCAAGGTCAAGACGGCGGCGCAGCGGGGCGAGACCATGCCAGAGGGCTGGATGATCGACCGTAAAGGGCGGCCGCTGACCGACCCGTCGCGCTCTTCGGAGGGGTTCCTGCTGCCCATTGGCGGGCCGAAGGGGTACGGGCTGTCGTTGATATTCGGCATTCTGGCCGGGGTGCTGAACGGCGCGGCCTTCGGCAAGGATGTCGTTGATTTCAATTCCGATTTCAACAGCGTGACCAATACCGGCCACGTGATTCTCGCGCTCGACATCGCCGCTTTCGCCGACCCGGATCAGTTCCGCGCCGAGATCGACGCGGTCTGGCGGCAGATGAAAGCCTCCGCAAGGCTGCCCGGCGTGGAGGAGATCCGGCTGCCCGGAGAGCGGCTGCACAAGGTCACGCAGGCGCGGACCGAAGGCGGAATCCCGATCCCCGCGCAGCTGCGCGCAGTGCTGGATGCAGTGGCGGAAGAGCTCGGCGTCGCGCCGCTCTGAACCGGCGCGCGGGACGACAAGAAAGCGCCGGGCGGAAAACCCGGCGCTTTGCATTTTTGTCCTGCCATGGGCAGCAAACCGCAAGGGCTACTGTCCGGTCAGGTCGGCGACCAGCGCCTTGTAGGCTTCGCTCTGCTCCATGCGCATCGCGTCGTATTCCTCGGTGCCGATGATGTCGATATTCTCGCCCAGACGACCCATCATGCGGGTGAAGGTCTTGTCTTCGCCCAGGGTTTTGAAGGCCTCGCCCAGCGTGGCAAGGACATCTTCCGGGGTACCGGCCGGGGCCAGCACGACACGGTGCATGAAGCCGACATCGCCTTCAACGCCCACTTCGGCGAAGGTCGGGACATCGTCATAGAGCCGCTCGGCACCGGCGGTTGCCAGAATGCGGACCTTGCCTGCTTCCACATGGGCGGCCAGCGAGGATGGGAAGCCCATGGTCACGTCTGCATCGCCGCTGAGCAGCGCCTGCAGGGCGGGGCCGCCACCCTGATAGGGCACGAGGTTCCACTGCATGTCGAGCGCCTTCATCATCTGCGCTGCCGGCACGAAAAGCGCGCCCCAGTTGCCGGAATGCGCCATCTGGACGCCGCCCGGATTCTCCTTGGACGCGGCGACCAGGTCTTCAAAGGTCTGGTACGGGCTGTCGGCCTGCACGGCGACCGCAATGGGCGCATAGTTGATCCGCGCCACGGTGACGAAGTCCTCGGCCGGGGTGTAAGGCAGGTTCTCGACGTGCTGCTGAAGCATGTCGATATAGTTGTGGGTGAAGAGCAGCGTGTAGCCATCGGCCGCCGCATTCGCCACTTCCTGCGTGCCTTTCTGCCCGCCCGCGCCCGGCGTCAGCCGCACGATCATCGCCTGGTTGAGATAGGTGGGGATGATCGAGGTGATGACCCGCGCATTGAGGTCATGCGAGCCGCCCGCGCCGAGCGGGATCACCATCGTGATCGGCTTCTCGGGGTATTCGGCCTGTGCGGGCGCGAAAGACGCGGTCAGCGCCGCGCCGGTCACGGCCAGCGAGGCAAATGCCTTCTTTGTAAGGTTTTTGATCATGGTGTCCTCCCAAGGTTTGGTTTTTATTGGCGCGCCATCGATGACGCCGCGCCGGTTGGTGTCTCAGATCTTCGCCGGCGTGCCGTAGAGGCGTTTCCACAGCACGTAGCCGATGAAGGGGGTCACGAGCAGGACCGCAAGCGCGCCGAGGCGTTCCGTTGCGAAGAAGCCCAGCGGGTTGCCGCTCGACATGGCGACGGTCTGGCCGAAGGCGTATTCCATCGATGGTCCGAGGATGAAGCCCATCACCATCGGCATGACGTCGAACCGCCCCGCCTTGGCGATGATGCCGAAGATGCCGAAAGCGACGAGGATCAGCAGGTCGGTCGCGTCCGAGCGGAACACGTAGGTTCCGGCAAAGGCGAACATGATCACCAGCGGGATCAGGACCGATGTCTTGATCGTCACCAGCCGCGCGAAGAAGGGGATCGACAGGTAGCCGATGGCGACGAAGAGAATATTGGCGATTACCATCGCAACGAGGATGGCGAAGACGGTCGCGCCCTGTTCCTCGAAGAGCTGCGGGCCGGGGCGCAGGCCCTGGGCCACGAAGGCGCCGAGAAGGATCGCGGTGACGTTGTCGCCGGGGATGCCGAGGGTCAGCAGCGGCACCATGGTCGGGCCGTTCACCGCGTTATTGGCGGCCTCGGCGGCAGCAACGCCCTCGATTTCCCCTTCGCCGAAGGTCTCGGGATGCTTGGAGGCGTTCTTGGCGGCCGAATAGCCCATCATCGCGGCGACGATCTGGCCCAGCCCCGGCACGATGCCGATGCCGGTGCCGATCACGGTCGAGCGGCAGATGGTCGGCAGGCAGCGGCGGAACTCGGCTTTACTCAGGCGCTCACCGACCAGTGCGGCCAGTTGCCGGCTCTTCTCGTTGCGGATGATCACCGAGGCGACCTCGGGCAGGGCGAAGACGCCGATCAGCATCGGCAGCAGCGGGATGCCGGATTTCAGGTCGAACAACCCGAAGGTGAAGCGCTCGACGCCGCCCAGCGGGTCGGTTCCCACGAAGGAGAGCCAGAGGCCCAGCATCATCATGATCAGGCTCTTGAGCGGGTTGGCGCCGGAGGTGGCGGCGATGATCACGAGGCTCATCAGCAGCACCGCGAAGAGCTCCGGCGGGCCGAACTGCATCACCAGGTAGGCGATGGGGAACATCATCACGATGGTGAAGATGTCCGAGCAGGTGTCGCCGAAGGCCGAGGAGAAGAGCGCCATATCAAGCGCCTTTCGGGACTCGCCCTTCTGGGTCAGCTTGTAGCCGTCCCGAGAGGTGGCCACAGCCGCGCCGGTGCCCGGCATGGAGATCAGGATCGCCGGTACGGAGCCGCCGAAGATGCCGCCTTTGTAGATGCCCAGCAGGAAGGGAATGCCGACGATCGGATCGAGGAAGAAGGAGATCGGCAGCAGGATCGCCATCGCCATCAGCGTGGTGAAGCCCGGCAGCGAGCCGACGAGCATACCCGCGAAAAGACCGACGCTCACAAGGGCCATGGTGTCGAAGCGCATTGCCATGGCAAAGCCTTCGGTGAATTGTTCAATCATGCGAGCCTCGTGTTTTTGCTATTGGTTGGTCTGAGAGCCGATCCGGTCATTGCGAGGCGTCCGGCGTGGCGGGCACCGCGGGTGCCTCTGAGGCAAAGAGCGACAGCATATCGGCATAGAAGAGCTCGATTGTGTTGAGTTCCGGCAGCGAGACGGCCAGCAGCCGCGTGGCGGCGAGATAGAGCAGGACCGGCCCGAGAAAGGACACCAGGCCGATCTGGAGCACCGAGCGCGCGCCCATCTGCAGCGCGATCAGGGCGGTGGCGATAGCAGTCGAGATCAGGAAGCCGAAAGGCACCATGGTCATCGCATAGAGCGTCATGATGCCGAACAGGATCACCGCGCGCAGCCACTCGGTGCGCCCCATGCGGTCCTCCAGGATGCTGTGCGTGATCCGGGTTCGGACGATGATCAGCGTGGCGGCGCACATCCCGGCCAGCAGGACCAGCACGATGCTCGGAAACAGGCTCGGCGGGATCGCGGAGAGCGAGCGCCCGAAGAGCACCTTTGGCGCGGCCACCAGCGAGTTCATGAAGATCAACGACAGGACGGACGCGACCATCAGCGCGTTGAGCGTCAGGATTTCTGAGGTGATGAACGGAAATCTGCGGGTCATTTAGACCTCCCTGTTCGACTGGAACGTTTCGTCCGGCACGGCGCTGGCCTGAACGTTCGGCTGGTCGATGATATTGGTTTCCATCATGCGGACGCTCTCCTGTCCGCGGTCTGGCTGGCCTCGAAGAGAGCCAGCAAATCAGGGGCGAGGCGAGCCCGGCTTTCCGCGAGATGCGGTTCGGCAGCACGGCGCCACGCCGCCTGTTCGGCCTCGGTGAGTTCGATCAATTGCGCCCCGGCCGCCAAAAGCGCGCGTGCGCTGGCCGCCTCTTCGCGCGCGGCGAGTGCACGTTGCGCATCGCTGGCCTCCGCGACCGCCGCCCGGACCTGCCCCTGGATCTCTTCCGGCCAGCTCTGGAAGCGTTTGCGATTGATCAGGACAAGGGCGATCCCCATCAGGTGCCCGGTCAGGGTGACGGTCGGCAGGGTCTCGTGCAGGCCGAATTGCAGTGTATTTGTCAGTGGGTTCTCATGCGCATCGACCTCGCCCCGGGCGACGGCACCTGCAAGTTCTTTTGCGTCAACCGCGCGTGGTTCGAAGCCGAGTGCCCGGAAGACTCTCTGGTGTTCCGCATTCGGCAGTGTGCGCAGGACAAGCCCGCCTGTCTCGGCGGGCGAGCGAAGCGGTCGGTCGGCGGTCGAAACATGGCGCAGGCCATTGTCCCACACGCCGAGCAGGGTCAGCCCGGTCCGGGCCTCGATCTCGCGCGCAAGGCACGCGCCCAGCTTGCCGTCCAATGCTGCCAGCGCCTGCGCGCGGTCCGGCGCGGCGAATGGCATGTCGAAAAGCGACAGGGCGGGCACGCGGTCGGCGAGGTAGCTGGAGGAGATATAGCAGCCGTCCAGCGCCCCGTCTTCGACGAGCCCGGGCAGATCGGCCGTTCCGTGGCCATGTTCGGCCATGTTCTCACGGATCTCGACGACGATATGGCCATCGGAGAGGCGCGACAGGGCTTGACGCACCATGTGCAAGCCGCGCGTATGCACGGATGCCGGGCCTTGGTAGCCGCCGAGTCCTATGCGGAGTCCGTCGGTCATCTTGCAGGCTTCACCGTCGCAGGGGCGGGGGTGCCGAGGCCGGAATGGACCGGCCCGATGCGCCCTTGATCGCGTCTTGTCCTGTCGCGCATGTTGTCCTCCCTTGCGATGTTCCGGACGCCACGACCGTCCGGTTCGCTCCCGTCCCGCTTCTGTTTCGACCGCATGTTCACCGGTCCTTGTCGATCTGCCACGACGCCTCCAAAGCGACGCCCTGTCGTTCACTCGTCACTGGCAGCACTGAATGACGCGCCGATTCATCGTCGCTCTCCGAGATCCCCAGCGCCGTCCAGACGAGCATGGGCAGGCAGACGAACGTTACGATGGTGGAGGTGACGATCGAGCCTGCGACCTGTCGCGGGTTGTGCTGGAAACGTTCGGCATAGATGTAGTTCACGATGGCCGTTGGCATGGTAGCCAGGAGGAACACGACGCCCGCCGTGATGCCCTCCAGGCCCAGAAGGAAGATCACCGTCAGGGCGGAAATCACCCCCAGCGACAGGCGGGCAAATGCCACCAGCAGTGCCGGGCGCAGATCCGTGACCTGCAAGCTCGCCAGCGATGCGCCCAGCAACATCAGCATGGCCGGCACCATCATGCCGCCCAGCAGCTCGGTCGTGACCAGCACGATCTCTGGCACGGGCAGGCCGGTCCATGTGACCAGCAGAACGGCGGCGACCGCATATATCAGCGGCTGTTTCAGGATCGCCGAGAGCCGCAACGAGCCCGCATAGATCGACAATCCGACTGAATGCTGGACCAGCGCCACCACGAAGAAATAGGCCACGCCAAGCTGCAACCCTTCGGTGCCGAAGGCCAGCAACACCAGCGGCAAGCCCATATTGCCGGAATTGGGCAGCATCAGCGGCGGCAGGAAGCTCCGCACCGGACCGCCGACCGAGAGCAGGATCGCCAGCCCCATGACGCCGGTCAGGGTGATGCACATCAGGGCGGCGCCGGCCATGGTCCGGATGGTGTCCGGCGTGACATGAAGAGATGTCAGCGTGTGGAAGATCAGCGCCGGCGTCGCAACCAGCAGCACCATGCTGCTGAGCGCCCGTGTGTCCAGCCCGACGGAGGACCGCCCCAACAGGTACCCAATCGCGGTGATGATCACGATGGGCCCAAGGATCTCGAACATCTGCGTCAGCATGATGATACGTCCTTTCCGGCCGGTTCTGTGGATGGGGCGGGCGGCGCATGGGGCTGCCTCAGGCCGCGACGCCGTTGAGCGTCCAGTTCTCGATGACTTCGGTGCCCGACTCCTGGAGCATCTTGGAGACGGCGCAGTGGTCGCGCAGATCTTCAGTCACCCGGATAGCCCCTTCGCGCGGGCCGTCAAACTCCGCGGTGATATTCAATGTGACCGACGGAAACGGTATATCGATCGGGTGGATCAGGCGTGTGCCGTGGCTGTCCATCGTGACCTTGATGTCGATCTCCATCGACGTGAAGGCGATCCCGTTGGCCGCGGCGAGCTTGTTGGAAATCACATGCGTGCAGCCCGCGAGCCCCATGAAGACATATTCGACCGGCATCGGTCCCTCATCGGTGCCGCCGCGCTGGATCGGTTCGTCGATGACAACGCTCTTTCCGCGCGCCTCGGCGACGGACTGGGTGTTGGATGTGTGGCGCCCGGTTACGCTGAACTTCCAGATCGGTTTTTCCTTGACGTTCGGCATTCGTGATCTCCGAGCTGTTCACTGTCTGTTTCCCGGAGAGGACGCTGGGCGGACAAAGCAAGGCAATCATGTGCGAAATGCCCGGATGTTCATCCCAATGGCCCGTCCCCTCCCCAAGAGCGTGCCTTGATGAAAGGATCATGCAGTCGATGCGGCTTCATGGGAAATGGTGTTTTGTCCTAGCTGCCTTCAGGAAAGTTGATAGATGGCGCCCCCGTAGGGCATCGGATTCCCTGACGGCGAGCATCAGCTTACATTGTTGGTTTGGATGGAATTCCTGCCGCTATCCTGTCGCGATAGCCTTCCGGCCCGCACCGGATCGGCATGCGCGGGACAACCGCCGGTCGCACAGGACGTCAACATGACAGGGAGCATCTCATGACCGAGGCCAATTCGACCTTCACCGTAGCCATTGCCGGCTTCGGCTGGTGGGGCAAGCATATCGCCAACCGGCTACAGGGGCATCCCTGGCTGCGCGTCGCGGGGATTGTCGAACCGGTGACGGAGAACCATGCGGGCATTCTGGAGATGGGCCTGCCGGCATGGACCGAGCTGGCCGAGCCTCTCGCGTTGGCTCAGGTCGATGCCGTTATCCTGACAACTCCCAACACGCTGCACGAGACGCAGATCGCCGAGGTTGCGGCGGCCGGCAAGCATGTCTTCTGCGAAAAGCCGCTGGGATTGTCGGCGAACAGCGCGCGCCGTTCGGTTGCCGCCTGCGAGAAAGCCGGGGTCCAGCTGGGCATCGGCCATGAGCGGCGTTTCGAACCGGCCATGCTGGCCTTGCGCGCGGCGCTGGACGGGGGAGAGCTTGGGACGGTCATGCATGCCGAGGCCGCCTTCAGTCATGACAAGCTGATCGGGGTTCCCGCCAATGACTGGCGCACGAAGAAGGATATCTCGCCCGCGGCCGGCATGACCGCGATGGGCATCCATCTCAGCGACCTGCTGATCTCCTTCTTTGGCCGGGTCGAAACCTTGCATGCGTTCACGGCCAACCGCTCGCTGGGATGGGAGACGGGTGACGTGGTGACGGTGCAGCTCAAGTTCGAAGCGGGAATGACGGCGACCTTCAGCGCCGTCCTGCACACACCACATTTCATCCGGATGCATGTGTTCGGGACAGAGAAATGGGTCGAGGTGCTCAATGACAGTCATCCGGACACGCCCGATGGCATCGTGCGTGTGCTGACCGCGAAAAGTGGCCAGCCTGTCGAACAACAGGTCCATGCCTGGGAAGATGCCGTGACCCACAACCTTGAGGCCTTCGCGCATGCGGCAGCGGGGCGCGCTGCCTACCCGTTCACGAATAAGGAGATGGTGCACAATATTGAGGTGCTCGAAGCGATCGCGCTCTCAGCCGAAACCGGAAACTCGGTTGCACTGTCGGATATCTGATGCGGCGGACGCGGATGGCCAAGGTCAAAAGACGGGTGCGAGTTCGAGCGCCCGGAGTGCCATCCTTTGAGAGACGGCGTCGGGAAATGGGGCGAAAAGGTGGCAACCGGCCATTTCGGCCAATTGGAAACAGTTTGTTTCGAAAAGGTTCTGCGGAGAGGGTTGGTTAACAAGAGGCCCCGAACGTCGATTGAATCCTCGCTCCCCAGGGCGCAGCCGCGAATCGGACACGGGCTTTCAGAAGGCATTTTCCAGCGATCTGCCTTTCCGGAAAGAACCTTCCAAAGGCTTTAGGCAGGCGTGGATTGAGAAACCATGCAGCCCGTTGCAATAAAGGCCAGATCGGTTATCTGCAAAATTGCTCTCGACGGAAATGAAGAAGGCCGCCCTAAAGGCGGCCTTTATCTCGAACCATTGACAGGCGTCAGGCAGTGCGGCGCCGGAATGCAGCCAAACCACCCAGTCCACCGATCAGGAGCAATGCGGACGCCGGAAGCGGCACAGCCGAAAGAGTCCAGTTGCTTGGGTCATAGTCACTATTGGCGAACGTGGTGCCATTGTCGATGTCGTAATACGTGTAAAGGCTTGAAGAGCTTTGAATTGCAAAGCCTTCGGTGCCTGATGCGTTCGCCATTATGAAAAACTGGTCCAGCCCATCAATGGTGAACAAATTCTCACCGCCACGGAACTGCACGATGTCATCGGAATGCGTCACGCCGTTCATCGCAAGGCTGATGGGTGTTGTTCCCAAAACGGTATTGCCATCGACACCGAGCTCGCCCGAAAACGATCCAGATATGACATCAGCACCGTATGTGTATGTGAAGTTCCACACAGCAGCGGCTGCAGGTGCCGCAAATGCAATTGCCCCAGCAACCGCCGCAGCCAAAAATTTTATCTTCATCTCTACTTCCGTCCTTTGAGTTCTTCAAGGAAACGGCCCCCGATAGCAACGTTGCCACACGGAGTATCCTCTTGCAACCCATATAAGTTAACAGATCAGGGCTGGCCAGTCGAAAAGACGCCCCGAAGCAACTGTCTGCAATTGTGTCTTTTTTTAGACGGGCCGGGTACAGTCTGCTTTGGCGTCGGTCAAGTGTCGATCTTGAAATGTGGAGAGCGCCGCTATTTGACATAGCGTCATATTCAGCGGTGATGACGGGTGAGCGCGACCTGCCGGGAGGGCGCCCCGCAAACGGGCGTGGCCCCGTCGGTGCTTGGCGTCAGGAGGGTTGGGCCGGTCGACCCGCGCCCGGCTTCATTCGGCTTCAAGTTCGAGGAAACCGAGGATCGCGAGGTTGAGATCCTTTGGGCGGTCGACATTGACGATGTGGCTGGCGCCGGGAACAACGGCGTATTCCGAACCGGGGCAGGCCTGTGCCATGGTGAGCATTGCCTCGGGCGGGGCCGCCTTGTCCTCGGCCCCGGCAACGAACAGGGTCGGCACGCGCATCTCGCCCAGCCGACGCAGGTAGTCCAGCCCAATCAGCGCGTGGGCGCAGCCGCGATAGCCTTCGTCGGTCGTCTGCAAGAAGCTCTCGCGCAGCGCCGCTTCCCGCTCCGGATACGCGCGTCTCGTCTCTTCCCCAAGCCACATGCCGACCGTGCCGTTCCACACCGCTTCCATGCCGCCGCCTTCGAGCATGGCGAGGCGGTTGTGCCAGTTCTGGATGAACGGTGGCGGCGCGTCTGCGCGGGCGGCGCAACAGACCAGCCGGTTGATCCTGTCTGGCGCCGTCAGCCCCAGCCCGAGTGCGGTCATGCCGCCCATGGACAGCCCCAGCACGCTCGCGCTCTCAATCCGGTGCGTGTCGAGCAAAGCCAGCACATCTCCCACGATATCGTCGAAGCTGTACGGGGCTGGCGGTGTCGGGCTCCGGCCATGGCCGCGCGTGTCGCAGCGGATCACCCGGTAGCAGGACTCCAGCAGCGGCATCTGAGCGTCCCACATGGCGTTCGTGGCGCCAAAGCTGTTGAGCAGCAGTAACGCGGGGCCGTCCTCGCGGCCGGAAACGGTGGAGTGGAGTTTCTGGGATGTCATGCGGTCTCGGCTTTCTGGTCTAGAGGCGCTGAGGCGCCCTGTCCGGTTTGAAACTGGCGTGGTTCGCCCGCCGCCGACCCCGCAGAGAGTGAGATCGGCGGCATGGCGACATCGCCGCCTTCTTCAAAAATACGGGCAAGTGCGCATACAGAAGAAATAATAATAGATCGCAGAGGGCATCAGGATTTTTGATGCCCTGACTCACACATACCCGGCGCTGGAGCGCCACGGCGGCGATCTGTCAGCTCGGGCTGAACGGGTCGATTTCCAGGGCGGAGTTGAGCTCCTCCTGGAGAATGTCGGCAAAGGCCTGGGTGGCGGCGCTGAGCGGGCGTTTGCGCGTCTCGATCCGCATGTAATCGACCATCAGCGGCGGGTCGGCCAGCGGCGCCACCTGCCGCGGGCCACCCTCCAGATCCGGCAGGCACATGATGCCCGGAAGGATTGTCACCCAGTCCGAGTTTGCGACCATGTCCAGCGTGCCATGCATCGTGTCGAGTTCCATGAGATCACTGACATTGATCTGGTTCGCGGTGAGATAGTTCTCGATCCGCCGCCGCCGCGCATTTCCGGCGCCGGGCAGGACCAGACGCAAGGGAGAGAGGTTTCGCAGCAGGACACCGTCTTTCGCCCTCGGAATCTCGCGTTCCGAGCTCCAGACGAGGCATTCCAGATCCGTTCCCATCCGTTTCGAGATCAGCGAGTCGTCGAGATCGATGAAGGCAGGCACGACTCCGAAATCCAGCCGCCCCTCGCGCACTTCCTGTAGCAGGATGCCCGAATAGGACTCGGAAACCGAGAGGCGAACCTCCGGATATTCCTTGGCAAATCGTTTGAGGACAACCGTCAGCACCGCGCGGGTGAAGGTCGGCATCAGCCCGACATGCACATGGCCGACAACCGTCTTGGACAGGTTGATCAGCCGTTCCTCGGCGACCCTCGCAGCAGCCAGGACCTTGATCGCCTCCTTGTAGAAGGCCCGCCCCACCTCCGTCGGCGTCACGCCGGAGGAACTGCGCTTGAACAGGCTCACGTTATAGCGTTTTTCAATCTGGCTGACATGCATGGACAGTCCGGATTGCGTGGCATTCACCTTGTCCACAGCCGCCGAGAACGATCCCTGTTCATAGACCGCGACGAAGTAACGAAGTTGCTGGAGCTTCATTGGGCTATCCGATTTTCTTATGGAGGCTATTCCACATTGTTCTTATTTGTGAAGGGTCGGCTTCAGGTATTTTTCGCCAGACCATTGTCTGGGGAGCAAGACATGCCTGAATTCCATTGTCCGGGGTGGCCCGGAAGCCGCCCAACTGACGTTTGCGTTGCCATTGTCAGGCCAGGAGCGGGGCGATGAGCGCGCTGCCCCGCCTGATGGTGGCGCCCAATGGCGCGCGGCGCGGCAAGGTCGATCATCCGGCG
Source organism: Tropicimonas sp. TH_r6 (assembly GCF_033101155.1). Lineage (NCBI taxonomy): Bacteria > Pseudomonadati > Pseudomonadota > Alphaproteobacteria > Rhodobacterales > Roseobacteraceae > Tropicimonas > Tropicimonas sp. TH_r6. Next base: position 55,672 of record NZ_JAWMPX010000014.1, on the reverse strand, counting down.
CTGCCGATCACCGAGGACGAGACCGTCGAGACGGCCCGCGAGTGTCAGCTGGCCGGCGCCGACGGGATCCACCTGCATATCCGCGATGGCTCCGGCGCCCATCTGCTCGATGCCGGGCGTTACGGTGCGCTGCTCGATCGGTTGAGAGAAGAGGTGCCGGGCATGTATCTGCAGGTCACTTCGGAAGCGGCAGGTCGCTATGAGGCGGAGCAGCAGCGCGCGATGATGCACCGTCTGAAGCCTGACAACGTGTCGGTTGGGTTGCGCGAAATGGTGCGCCACTCCGATGACTGGCCGGCTGCGCGCGACTTCTATTCCTGGGCGCAGGAGAGCGGTGTCGGAATCCAGCATATCCTCTATTCCCCGCAGGATGTCAGTGCGTTCGCCGAAGCCTGCGCGAATGACTGGATCCCCGGGAAACGTCACTCCGTTCTGTTCGTTCAGGGCTGCTACGCCCATGGGTCGCGCAACAGTGTCGAACTCGAAGCCTATCTGGACCCGCTCGACCATATGGAAATCGACTGGATGGTCTGTGCCTTTGGTGCCGCGGAAACCCGGAGCCTTGTTCGGGCCGCGGAGCTTGGGGGAAAGGCACGCGTCGGGTTCGAGAACTCGATGTGGCATGCGGACGGGACCCTCGCGCGGGACAATGCCGAGCGCGTGCGCGAGGTGGATGCCGCGATCCGCGCGCTGAACGTCCCGACGGAACAGGTCTGAACAGGCAGATCTCGCCCGTCCCGGAGACCGGTGCCGCCTGGCCGGTCTCCGGGATGGTGGCCACCAAACTGTCTCGCGTAGCCCCCGAATAGCCTCGCAGGAGCCGAAAAGCCCCGCCAACAAAGCCCCTTTCATGCGCATTGCCGACAGTCGGGAGCGCCATCAGGCCTTCGCTCATCGGAGCCTGCCAAAATGGGTGTGTGGATCGGCACGTCATCGTTTCCCGCATTCGCGAAGCAGGACGTTTCGGCGCGACACCTTTCCTGAGCGTCACCTCGCGCTATCTCGAGACAGGGAGGTGACGATCATGATTTACAGAACCATCGCGATATTGCTTGTAACACTCTTTCCGCTCGCATCGGCTGCACAGCAGTCGCTCAGCGACATCCAGCAAGTCATCCGCTCGCAGCTTCAGGCCTTCGAGAAACGCGATCTCGAAGGCGCATTCAGCTTTGCGTCCCCAAACATCAAGACAATCTTCCAGAGCCCGAAGCAATTTGGTCAGATGGTCGAGCAAGGTTACCCGATGGTTTGGAAACCATCATCCGTTCGCTTCGGTCCAACCGTTTCCCGGTCCGGAGCTGACTATCAGGTTGTCGTATTCCGGGACAGCGAAGGCCGATATCACGCGTTGGAGTACGAAATGATCCCGACGGAGGATGGCTGGAAGATCAACGGCGTTCGGTTTGTCGAAATGCCTGACGTCGGGGCCTAAGCGTCGGGTCTGGTTTCGCATCTGGTCGGCGATATCACGTCGCGCGAAGTCGGAAACACGGCAACGCCGAGACCTGCTGGACCTAGCTGCTTTATCGCCAAGAGACGCGACGGATGACGGGCCTGTTCCAGTCGGCTTTTGGACTGACTGCGGAGCCCTCTCCTGAAAAAGATGCGACCGCACCGGGGGAGGAAACCGGTTCGGCCGCATTTCGGGTCGGTCCCGACCCAGTTACGATAGACGAGACGAGCCGGCCGGTCAGCTTTCGATCAGCTGGCGCAAAACGCCGGTGAAGGTCTCGATCTGTTCGTCGCTGAAGGCTTTGAAACTCTCCTCGGCATGTGCATCCGCGAGGTCCCAGCACTTGTCGGCCTTGGCCTGACCGGCCTCCGTCAGCCCGTATCCGGACCCGGCCTTCTCGAGCAACCCGGTCGCGATCAGGGTTTGCACCGCAGCACTCGCCTCCGGAACCGGGCTGTGCAAGTGGATGACCAGTTCCTCGATGGTCAGGCCGGACAGGTCGTTGAGAACAAGCAGGGTCCGTGCCTCAATCAGGCTCAGCCCGAGGGTGTCCAGCTTCGGCAGGTATCGCTCCTGGTAAGCCCGCACGGCCCGCAGCATCATGAAGAATTTGTGATTGCCCATCCGCCCGCGATCGACGTCGCGCGCGGCGCCCTCTGCCGCTTTCGGAACGCTGTCCGGGTGGTTGAAGAGCACGGAATAGGAGCCTTGATGAAAGCAGAGCGGCGAGCGCCCGAAATCGTCGAACGCAACCACACGACCGATAAAGATCCAGTGGTCGCCGCCATCGAGTTTGCCATAGGTCTCACACTGGAACCGTCCTGCGCAGTTGGGGAAAAGCGGCGCGCCACCGATCCCTTCTTCCCAGTCATGGCCGGCAAACTTGTCTTCCTGCTGGCGTGCGAAGTGGTTGGACATCGCCATCTGGTCCGAGCCAAGGATGTTGACCGCGAAATACGGCGCTTCTTCGAAGACCTTGCAGCTCGGCGTGCCCTTCATGCTGCTCCAGAGGATCAGCGGAGGGTCCATCGAGAGCGAGTTGAAGCTGCTCGCCGTCACGCCCACCGGCGTACCATCGGGCGCGCGCGTGGTGATGATCGTCACGCCGGTTGCGAAATTGCCCAGTGCCCGCCGGAATGCTTTCGGATCAATGTCGGTATTCTGCGTCATCACGGTCATGTCCTGTCTCCGGATGGGGGATCTGTGGCGGCGTCTCAGGCGGCGGCTGCGCCGGTTTCGGACTTGGTCGCCTCGGTCAGGAGCGGCATCACCTTCTCTGCCATCAGGACCATGCCCCTGCGGCCAAGGTCGTAATCGGCCCAGTCATGGCCGGCATAGATCAGGTGGCGGAAGGGGCCGGTCTCTTCGCGGAAGGCGAGGACCTGATCGGCGACCGAGGACGGGTCGCCATGGATCACCAGCCGGTCAAGCACGTAATCCAGCGTGACCTCGTCATCGGGCATGGCCTGATCTTCCTTGAAGAGGTTCAGCCGCCCGCCCGCGCGCATCTTGGTCAGAAGCTGAGAGTAATAGAGCACATAGGGGCTGCCGGGATCGCGCGCATAGGCCCGCGCGGTTTCCATATCCTCGGCCACGCAGATATTCTTGGCGACGCGCCAGTTGGCGTAATCGGCGGAGATCCCGGCCTTCTCGCAGCCCTCGACATATTTCGGCCAATGGGTGGCGACCCATTTTGGCATCAGGAAATTCGCGGAGATCGGCTGCCAGCCGCGCTCGGCCATGGCGGAGACGCCCTTGGAATAGGGGGCCACGGCGGTTCCGACGATGGGCGGATGCGGATCCTGGTAGGGCTTCATGATGTCGCCCTGGCCGATCTCGCGCATCATGGTGCGCTCGGTCGAGACCTCCCAGAAATCGCCCTTCAGATTGTAGGGCGCCTCGCCGGCCCAGATGTCGAGCACCATGTTGATGCATTCGACAAACATCGCGTTGCGATCCTTGTCCATCGATCCGAAGGCTTCGGCATCCGACATCAGCCCGCCAGGCGAGATGCCGAAATTCAACCGGCCTTCCAGCATATGGTCCAGCATCGCGACCTCGGCCGCGACGCGGGCGGGGTGTGAGTTGGGCAGGTTCACCGTGCCGGTGCCAAGGCGGATATTCTTCGTCTCGTAGGCAAGGCTGGCGAGGAAGGCGACGGTCGAGGTAATGATCTCGGCCTGGTCGGTCGTGTGCTCGCCGCAATAGGCTTCCGCGAATCCCAGCTGATCGGCAAGGAGAAAGGCTTCGCGATCTTCGGCCAGGCTCTGCGCATAGGGCTTGCCCAGCGGATGAATCGGCATTGTAAAGAAAGACAGCTTCATTGGGTGTTCCTCCGCTTTGCATGAACTCTGAAGCAGTCGAGGCAACCGAAAAACTGAATCTTTCTGATGTTCTCCATCCTTTTTCCTGATGGCGCAGCGATACGGCCTGTCCGTTGCAGGGCGGGCGAGCGGTGTCCTGTTGTCCAGCGCGGAGTGCCCGCGGGTCATTCGGCCGGGCAAGCGCTTGGGTCATTGCTGTCCGGTCCGTTCGCAAATGAGTTGGGTCGGTATCAAAAGGGGCGGGCTTCAAATCTTGACAGCGACGAGCCCCTGATCCCTTCTTGGGCGAGGGGGATCTTGATGGACAGGTTCGAGACATACAGGGCTTTGACCGAAGCGCGGGACTGGCCGGGGATTTGCAGGCTGAACGGCGTCGAGCTGGACAATGTCGGCATCAACCGGGAACTGGATGTGCTGGCGGACTTCCTCGAAGATGGGGAGGTCATCTTTGCGCTCACCTCGGGGAACATGTCCCAGACAGACAAGTCGAATTCCTACGATTTCGGCCCCAATACCTGGTTGGTTGCCCTGACCAGCGAACGGTTCCTGGCGATCGACCACTCGATGCTCACGAGATCCGTGGCGATGCATTCCATACGGCATGAATGGGTCGAGAAGGTGTCGGCTGCGCAGGGCTGGATGCTTGGCAAGGTGATCATCGATCTCCGGGATCACTCGGTCGTCATCCGTGTCTTTCAGAAGGCGTCAGCTCCGGTCTTTACCGAGTTGGCAGGCCGCTGGCTCGCCACCTTCCGCTCAGAGAGGCGGGACGCGGAGACAGCGACCCCGTCACCGATCGATCAGTTGGAAAAGCTCGGTGCCCTGAAATCTTCGGGCGTGCTGTCCGAAGAAGAGTTTGAGGCCAGGAAACGGAAAATCCTCGAGCAGATGTAATGCTTTGACCAGAGCCGCGCCCGACCGGGGGACGCCCGGGCGGGCAACTCTTTAATATGCGGACCTGTCGCCGTTCCCGGACCGGACTTTCAAGCGCAACCGCGCCGCGCAAGCGGCGCCACCGCCGCTCGGGCTCTGCCCGGCGGCACGCCCGCGCGCGCTCAGCGCCGCCGCCGCTGGGGTTTCCGCTTGGGAGTGGCTGCCGGTTCGAAATCCTTGTCGAGGCCGAGCTGGTCGCGCAGGACGCGCCCCTTGACCTCTTCGACCTCGCCGGGTTTGAGCGTGCCAAGGCGGAACGGGCCGTAGCTGATGCGGATGAGACGGTTCACCGTCAGCCCGATGCTCTCCATCGCGCGCCGGATCTCGCGGTTGCGGCCCTCGCGAATGCCGACCGTGATCCAGGCATTGGCGCCCTGCTGGCGATCGAGCGTGACGGTCATCGGCTGGAAGCGTTCGCCGTCGATGGTCTTTCCCTTGCGCAGCGGTTCCAGACCCTCGTCCTTGGGGCGTCCATTGACCCGCACCCGGTATTTTCGCACCCAACCGGTCGAGGGCAGCTCCAGTCGCCGCTTGATCCCGCCATCATTGGTCAGCAGCAGCAACCCTTCCGAGTTGATATCCAGCCGGCCAACCGAAAGCACCCGGGGCATCTCCTCGGGCAGCGCGTCAAAAACCGTCTTGCGGCCCTTCTCGTCCCGCGCCGTCGTCACCAGCCCGGTGGGCTTGTGGTAGAGCCAGAGCCGGGGCGGCTCGGCCTCGGCGAGGGGCACGTCATCGACGGTGATCTTGTCCGCGGCGGTCACGTTGAGCGCGGGACTCTCGATTGGCGTCCCGTTGACGCTGACCCGGCCAGCTTCGATCAGGCGCTCGGCCTCGCGGCGGGAGGCGCGGCCTGAGCGTGCGATGACCTTGGCGATCCGCTCGCCGTCTTTTGGGGGCTGTGATGTCTCTGTCATGCCCCCCGATACGCCGCGCCGCTGCTCTTGCCAAGGGCGACGCGAGCGGGCAGGGGGAGAGAATGAGCCCGTTCACGAGCCATATGGAGACCGCGCTCGAGGAAGCGCGCGCGGCCGCCGACCGCGGCGAGGTGCCTGTTGGCGCCGTGCTGGTCGATCCGTCGGGCCGCGTTGTGGCCAGGGACGGCAACCGGACGCGCGAGCTTTGCGATCCGACCGCCCATGCGGAGGTGCTGGTCATCCGGGCCGCCTGCAAGGCGGCCGGCTCCGAGCGGCTGCCCGGGCACCGGCTCTATGTCACGCTTGAACCTTGTCCGGCTTGCGCGATGGTGATCTCCGCGGCCCGGATCGAACGGCTCTACTACGCGGCGGCGGATCCGAAATCGGGCGGCATCGCGCAAGGCCCGCGGATTTTTTCCCATCCACAGGCGCATCACGTGCCCGAGATCTATGACGGGCTCTGTGCGGAGGAGGCGGGGCAATTGCTCCGGGCGTTCTTCGCTGCGCGCCGGCAGGACATGTCCGGCGATTGATGCGGAGCAAGGCGTGAGGTGAGACCGAGCGGCGACGGGGCGCCTAGACGCCGGCCAGTTTCAGTGTTGCTATCTTCAGGGTCTGCAGAAGATCGAGCAGATGCGCCCGGTTCGAGGCGGTGGTTTTTGCGGCCTTTGCCATGCGTTGCACAAAGTCGGCAAGCTGTTGGACACCGAGACCGTTTTCACCGATCGCCGCCTTATGCGGTGCCAGCAGCTGCGCCAGCAGGGTGCGGACCTGCGCATAGGCGGCGTCGATCTCCGCCTGCGAGATCGAGTTGAACCCCTCGACGAGATCCGCCGAGTTCGGAGCTTCCATCAGCAGGTCATACGCGCTCACGACAACGCGGTCGAAGACGAGATCAAGCTGCGCGCCGAGCTCGGTGGTCGTCTCCAGCCCGGCCAGAATCTCGACATGGGCCTGCTCGGCATGGTCACGGATCAATGCGCAGAGCACGGCATCCTTGTTGCTATAGGCGTTGTAGAGCGTCTGGCGCGAGATCCCGGCTTCTTGTGAGATGTCATTCATGCTCGTGCGCTTCACGCCGTAGCGCAAAAACAGCCGCCTGGCCGCGTCAAGAATGGTTGCTTCCCGGTCTTTCATGGCAAAACTTTTGACAGTCGGGGGCAGATTGTCAATGTCGGGCGATGCTGCCGACATGCCCTGCCTGCGAGCAAGCGCCACTTTGCGAGGCATTGCCCCTTGTCGGGGCGGCCTGTCCGAAAATGCATGCCATTGGCGCTTGAAACCGGTTTCGTTTTCGCCACAACTCAGTCGGAACGACCCGGAGAGCGCGCCCCATGTCCAAATCCGCCACGAAATTCACAGCCAAGCTCGATAACTTGCTGGAACAGATCTACCCGCAGGGCGATATCCCGGCCCTGCGTGCGGAGATTCTGGACGCGTTCTGGCCCGAGGGGACCGGGTATCGCACGCGCGCCCGCCCGCCCGGCAACAATCTCTGGGACGAGACCGACACGCTGGTCATCACTTACGGCAACTCCATCGTCGACGGGGTTCACAAGCCGCTCGACCTGCTGCGCCACTTCCTTGAGGAGAACCTCGCCGGGGTGATCAGCGGCGTGCATATCCTGCCCTTCTTCCCCTTCACCTCCGATGACGGTTTCGCGGTGACCGACTACCGATCCGTCAATTCCGCGCTCGGAAGCTGGTCGGACATCAACCGCATCGCCGAGGAATTCAAGCTGATGTCGGACCTGGTGCTGAACCATGTCTCCAGCTTCTCCAACTGGTTTCAGGACTACCGCCAGGGCAAGCCGCCCTTCGACCGCTTCTTCTTCGAGGCCAGCCCCGAGGATGACCTCTCGGAGGTCGTTCGCCCCCGCACCACGCCGTTGCTGCGCAAGGTCGATACCGCGATGGGCGAGCGCCATGTCTGGTGCACCTTCAGCCATGACCAGGTCGATCTCGACTTCTCGAACCCGGAGGTGCTGCTCGAATTCCTCCGTGTCATGCGCCTGCATATCGATCATGGCGTCCGGATCATCCGGCTCGACGCGGTGGCCTTCCTCTGGAAGGAGATCGGGACCAGCTGTATCCACCTGCCGCAGACCCATGCCATCGTGCGCATGATGCGCCTGCTCTTCGACTATGCCTCCGAGCGGGCCGTGTTGCTGACCGAGACCAATGTGCCCAATGCCGAGAACCTCTCCTATTTCGGCAACATGAACGAGGCGCATTCGATCTATAATTTCTCCCTGCCGCCACTGATCCTGCACGCGCTGCTGAACGGCACCGCGCGGGAGCTCAACCGCTGGCAGATGGCCATGCCGCCGGCGCAGCTCGGTTGCGCCTATCTCAACTTCACCGCCTCGCATGACGGTATCGGCATGCGCCCTGTCGAGGGGCTGCTCAGCCAGAAGGAGACGGATGCCATTGTCGACACGGTGCGCAGCTTTGGTGGCAAGGTCTCAATGCGCTCGCTGCCGGGCGGCGGCGAGAAGCCCTATGAGCTGAACATCACCTGGTATGATGCAATGGCGGGCACGGTCGAGGGCGCGGATGAGTGGCAGTTCGAGCGCTTCCTGTGTTCGCAGACCATCGTCATGGCGCTGGAGGGCCTGCCAGCCTTCTATATTCACGCGCTTCTGGGCACGCCGAACGATCTGGAGGGGGTCGAAAAGACCGGCATCAACCGGGCGATCAACCGACACCGCTGGGATTACGACGAGCTGCGGGCACGGCTCACCGATCCCGAGAGCACGCAAGCGCGGGTGATGGCGGCGTTGAAGGCGCGGATTGCTGTCCGGGTGAAACAGAAGGCGTTCCACCCCAACGCGACGCAGTTCACCCTGCATCTGGGCGAGGATCTCTTCGGCTTCTGGCGCCAGAGCCTCGACCGAGCGCAATCGGTCTTCGCGATCCACAACGTGACCGACCGGGAGATCCGCATGCCGGTCCTGTCGATCAACCTGATCGGTGGCGAGCAATGGATCGACCTTTTGAGCGACGAATTCATCGACGCGGCCAGTGGCGAGATCGTCTTCGCGCCATATCAATGCCGGTGGATCTCAAACCGACATTGAGGGACCGGGGCGGGTTGGCGGTGGTCTTGCCAAGCGCGGTCAGCGGCGTTTTGCGGAGAAGGACGATCTGCGCGCCTCTGGCCCGGTCAGCCTGCATGGTGGGCTCAGGACCGAGTCTCCCGAAAGGGCGAAAACGGGTCGCCCGGAGGTCACAGGGACCAATCTCGACAACCGCGCCTGCCGGTTGAATTCCGAGACGCCGGTCGCCCGGTTCATCGCGCCGCTTCTTTGAAAGCCGTGGCGCCCGCGCATGACAGAGGCCGTCATCGCCCGAGCGGGTCGCAAACACAGGCGTCCGACGCCGCAATGCGCAAAGCTGATCGGTCATGTCTTCCTCCCGCGGGGCGCGGTCTCGGCAGCGTTCCGGTCCGGGCGTGACAGGAGCGTGGTCAAGAGCAGCGCTGCGGGATCTGCCGTCTCACGGCGCAAACCGGGTTGAAGACCTTGCTGCGACAGGACATGAAAAACAGACAAGGGTTGGCGGGAGAGGAGTCGCTACATGGAAAAGATCGTTCTTCCGGAACGACCGGGCTGGCGCGACGCGGCCCGCGATCTCGGCTTCACATTTGCCGACATGCATGGTGAGCCTTACTGGGAGGAATCCAGCGCCTATCGGTTTACCCTCCGGCAGATCGAGGACGATATCGAGGACCCCTCCACCGAGTTGCATGCGATGTGCCGGGATGCGGTCGCGCGGATACTGGCCAGCGAGGCGCTGCTGGAAAAGCTGGGCATTCCCGAGGCCTATTGGCCGCTCGTCGCGGAAAGCTGGCGCCGCGAAGACCCCGAGATCTATGGGCGGTTTGACCTCGCCTATGATGGCACTGGCCCGGCGAAACTGCTTGAATACAATGCCGATACGCCGACATCGCTGTATGAATCCGCCTCCTTCCAATGGCTCTGGCTTGAGCAACAGATCGAGTTTGGCGTGCTTCAGCGCGGTGATGATCAGTTCAACGGCATCCATGAGGCACTGGTCGAGCGGTTCCGGGCCGTCTTTGCCGAAGGGACCGATCTCCACTTCGCGGCTGCGGCTGATACAGCCGAGGATTACGCCACGGTCGAATGCATGGGCTGGGCAGCGCGCGAGGCCGGACTCGGGGCGCATTACACGGACCTGGAACAGATCGGGTTGAGCACCGATGGTCAGTTCATCGATGCCGAGGACCGGGTGATCGGCACGCTCTTCAAGCTCTATCCCTGGGAGGACCTGCTGCGCGACGATTACGCGGCGCGGCTTGCCGATTCCGGGTGCCTGATGCTGGAGCCTGCCTGGAAGGCCGTTCTGTCGAACAAGGGCCTGCTGCCGGTGTTGTGGGAGATGTTCGAGGGCCATCCGAACCTGCTGCCGGCTTTTTTCGATGCCGATATCGGGGCGGCGTTGGCCGGCCGGGGCGGTGCTGCGCCGGATGTCGCAGGGCTGTTCGAACGATCCGCCGACGCCCTCTCGACGGGCTATGTTCGAAAGCCGCTCTTCTCGCGCGAAGGCGCATCTCTGTCGATTGTCGAGGGCGGCGAGACGACCGAGGCTTCGAGCAACGAGGCTTATTCCAATTACCCCAAAATCGTTCAGGCCTATCACCCGCTCCCGGTGTTCGAGGGCTTCCGCCCGGTGGTCGGGGCGTGGGTCGTTGGCGACACCTGTGCCGGGATGGGGATGCGCGAAGACCGGTCCCGCATCACCCAGGACCTGTCGCGGTTCAAGCCGCATTTCATCCGCGACTGAAGAAGGGTAGGGTACTGCCATGACAAAACGTTCGAGAACCGTTGCACTTTGTATCCTTGGCGCCGCCGCCTTCACGCTCTCCGGATGCCGTGAGGAGCAGGTGGACGCGCAGGCCTTCCCTGATCTTGAGAGTTGCAAGGAGGCCGCCGCGGGAGGCGACGGACTCCTGACGGCAGCCGATTGCGAGGCGGCGATCGCCGAAGCCGAGCAGTTGCATGTCGAAACCGCGCCGCGCTACGACAGCCTTGAGGTCTGCGAGTCCCAGCATGGTGAAGGCGCTTGCGGATCGGAAGAGGCGGTTGCCAGTGGCGGGTCGGGCAGCATCTTCATGCCTTTGCTCACCGGCTACCTGATCGGCAACATGCTGAGCGGACGCGGCGGCTACGCGCGCTCCCAGCCGATGTACCGCACAGCTGACGGCAAATTCGCCAACGCGTCCGGCTCAAACGTCTATTCGGGCAATTCCGGCAAAGCCAAACTCGGCGCGAACCAGTTCACGAAACCTCCGACCACGATCGGCAAGACGCCTATGACCAAGGCCAGCGTCGCTTCCCGGGGCGGGTTCGGAAAGACCGGTGGGGCGCGTGGCGGATATGGCGGGTAGGCGTGTGAGCGGACCGGCTGGCCCGGGTACGCGCTCCAGCGCATCCCCTGCATTCCGCCCGACGTTCAGGCCCCATTGAGCGAGGCGCCGCGCGCTTGGATCCTCGCGGTCCTTCGCGTCGCAATGCCTTCGAGACCGATGGCGGACTGGTCGAGGCGGGAGAGGAGGCCAGCGATCCGCTCCTATCGGTCCGCATGAACTTTCGCGTCGAGCGTGTCCACCGGGTCCACGACATTGTGCGGGTCCATTTTGCGCCATAGGTCAAAGAAAACTGATGCGTACGATCCGCCAATCCCTGACGAGCGCAAGCCCCTGCGATCGCGACTGCAAGGTGGTCTTTGGTTGCCCTGAAAAACAAGGAAGGCAGTACACTATTCTATGCTGCCACCTCACGACACGGCCCCTCTTGCCGATCATCCGCACCCACATGGAACCTTGCTACGTTTGCGGCAAGATTTCGGGCTTCCTGGGACATTGACAATGTGGCCGCGACAGATTCTTCAGACATCGCTGCGTTCTGCTGAATGGCTTGGTCAAGTTGGCTTACAGCGTTGCTGATTTCATCAATTCCGGTTGCCTGCTCCCGCGAAGACTGGGCGATTCCGGCTACGTGACCGGAAATCCGGGAAACGGATTGGACGATTGTCTCCAGTGCCTCTCCGACATTGTCAACCAGCGTCACCCCCTGCTCGACCTGAGAGCCGCTTTCCGAGATCAAGTCATTGATTTCGAGAGCCGCCTCGGATGCACGTTGAGCCAGAGCGCGAACCTCCGATGCAACCACGGAGAATCCCCTTCCAGCCTCTCCGGCACGGGCGGCTTCGACGCCTGCATTCAACGCCAAGAGGCTCGTCTGGAAAGCAATATCCTCGATCACATCGATGATCTTCGAGATCTTCTTGGAGGATCCGTCGATCGCGCTCATCGCAGCGACAGCTTCCGTTACCACAAGAGAGCTCTTCTAGGCCTGATCGCGCGCCGTTTTCACGATGCCGTCCGTCTCACTGGCACGTTCGGCCGATTTCTGGACGGAAGAGGCGACTTCTGTGATCGCAGCTGCGCTCTCTTCCAGCGAACCTGCGGATTGCTCCGACCGGCTGGAAAGGCTCACCGCAGCTTCGCTCAACGATGCCGCGTTCTGATTGATCGTTCCGGCACTCATGGAAATCGATCGGATCGTACCGGCGAGGGTATCGATCGCGAGGTTGTAGTCGAGGCGCAATTGCTCATAGCCTACACCAAACTGCGTTTCGATATGGGCATCAAGTTTACCGTCCGCCAGATCTCGCAGAGCTTTGGCAAGCGAGTCGACGACCATTGCTTGCTCCTCTTGACGTACTCGCTGTTCCGATTCCGCTGCGCGCTCGATCTCGGCAAGGCGTTTGTCCTCGGCCTCTTTTGCCTCTCGTTCCCGCCGTTCCGCTTCGCGTTGCGCCGTGTGTTCCCTTTCAAGGCGCTCAAGGCGGTCGGCCTCCGCGCGTTCTCGGTCCTGTTCCTGATCCCGTTGCAGTCTTTCGCGGTCCAGCCCGCTCTCTCGAAACTCTTCGGCGGCCTGTGCAATGGCACCGATCTCGTCCATTCGCGACTTGAACGGCACAGAGATTTCGTAATTTCGACCTGCCAACTCTCCAATTACGCTCGAGAGTTCGGCAAGAGGGCGACCGATCCGACGCGTTGCTGCAAAAAACTCTACCATGGCGACGCAGATGCCACAGGCCAAAACCAGAGACACGACGGCAATTGTCGTTGTCCCGGTTGACTTTGCACGCTCGACAGATGCCGCCATGGCCTGCATGGCGTTGCCTTGCTCCGAGCGCAATATCTCAATCACTGCGGATAACCGTTCGAGGAGCGCTTCGAGACTTTCCCGCTTTGCCTGGACAGCCGTCTTGAACCGTTTTGCTGTTTCCTCATTCAAGGCCTCCAAGGCACGATTCACCTTGGGAACACGGCGCGACTGCATGCGCACGAACTGCGCCTGGGCTTTCTCCGGTTTCGCGATTATTTTCTCGGCAACATAATCGACCATGCTGCCTTCGGCCTTCCGATATGCGCCTATGAGTGCAGACAGGTCTTCGTCCGGGGCAACGTATCCGGTCGACCAACGCGCGAACTCGGTTGCCGCGGGATCCGTTGGCAATCCGTCGAATACACCGAAACGAGTTGCCTCATCGACGGATTTCAGAAAACGCGCATTCACGACCGCAATATGTTCGAGAAAGCCGGGCAGGCTGTACTCGATCTCGTCAAACACGAAAACGAATTTCGACGACTGTTCATGAGTGGCGAGTGTAGCGTCCATGCTCTCCCGTAAGCTTGCAAACTCCGACGCGAGCCGTTGGTTGTCGGACGTCGCTGCGATCTGCCCGAGTTCGTCCATGAGGTTCGCAATTCGGGCTTCTGTCGGCGCATCTTTCCGGGCACGACCGAAATAGGATACCGCGGCGACTTCGGTCTTCGCTGCCGTTTCGGCAAGAAGCGCCGCTCGTTCTGCCTGAGGCAACACTTCTTCGGCCGCGACATTGACCGTTTGCGTGAAAGAGCGCGCACCGTAAACACCGACGCCGCCCACGACGGCTGCAATCCCCAGAACGATGCTGAACACCACGACCAGTTGTTTGGAAATGCTCATTGATTGCAACATGTTCCGCGCTCCATCTCTGTCAGAATATGGTCAATCGATATGAGCGAGATGCTCAAAGACCTCGGCAAGTTCATCCTTCACCTGGATCAGGAACATCTTGTCGCCGGTCTCCTTGTCGTCACCCAAAGCGATGATGGCAGTTGCGGGATGTACGACCGCATCTACATGGCCAACAACCGGGCTGAAATGATCGTACATCTCGATGTCGACGCCGATTTCCTCGAACGCTTCACCATCATGCCAAGCGGCTTCGATCCCATCGAGGTCCAATGCCATCGTCTCGTAGGCACTGTCCGCTACGAAATTCAGGACCTTTGCGTCTTCCGGCGCTTCCGAGGCATGCTCCCGCGCGCCATCAACGCCGATCTGCACCAGTTCTTCCTGCATTGCGATGAGCGCATCCGCGTCCACATCGCCTGTTTCGAGCTGTTAGACTGTGTCCGCCACGATCGACCGGAACTTGTCGGTTTCCATGGCGACAGCGCTGGTACAGGCGGCCGTCGCAAGCAATGCGGCGAGGAAGGTTTTGCAGGTTGTTGATATCTCCGGAGTGATTTGGCGCGTGAGTCCTGGCGATCTCCGTCTAACAATCGGTAAAGCGGGCTCCGTTCATACCCGAAGACGTCGGGTCAATCCGACGATCGTGCCAGAAGGGCTCTGGGTGCGCGCCAAGGTGTTTGGTCGGGCTGGAGTTTGCCGACATCGACCACTCAGACCCCGGCGACCAGGGTCGAGCCATGGGACCGCCATCGGTCCGAGGATCATGGCGTGTCAGGTCCAGATACTGCATATTGTGCCGCTACGCGCGGTCCGGCGATCCGAACGTATCGAGATGTCCGAAGCCTCTTTCGGGCGTTTTCCTTGCGTCTGCAGCCGTCGAGGATGAGGGGACACCGACCCTTTCAGTCCCTGTGCACTCCCGCCTCCACCATCCGGATCGGGTTCGTCACCCCGACCGGTCAAGATCGAGCGAGATCGTGCAATTGAGCGTATTGCTGATCGTGCAGATCGATTTCGCGTGTCGCAGCAATTCGGTCGAGATGTCGGCGTCGTCTGTCAGGCGCCCAACGACGCGGATATCGACTGACCCCAGGCGGTTGGGAAGATCCGTTGCCTTCTTTCCCGCCACTTCGACCGAGAAGGGCGAAAGCCTTTGATTGCGTTGTTCGGCAACGATTTCAAGCGACTTCGCAATGCAGGCGCCGAGAGACGCCAAAAGAAGATCGACGGGCGTTCCGTGTGGCGGAACGGCTGCGAAATCTTCATCTTGCCCGGCGTAGAGCAAGACCCCATCGCCATTGGACCGGACACTGATCGGTCCGAACGATCTTGGTTTGATCCTGATCCCCATTCATGAGTTCCCTGATATGGACACCGCATACCGCCGATGCTGCGCTTCATTCGCGGGTTCGTCAATCGACCTTTCCCGGCGACCGCGTGAACGCCGCAGCGGATAGTGCACGGTGACAAACCGGGTTTTTGGCCCGTAGGGTGAAAGAATCGGGCCTGTGCGCTTTCGCAGCCGTGGCACAACGAATACAACGGAAAACAGACCGGCATCCGGGAAACCACCCGGAGATTTCCAACAGACAGGACGGACGTCCAGGAGGTAGCACTATGAAACACCTGATCGGGAGCTTTGCCCTTGGGTTCGCTGTTTCTCTTTCACCCGCGGTTGCCGAAGAGTGGCGCGTGAACAACTTCCTGCCAGAGACCCGTCCGGAATCCGCGGAGTTGGAGCAATTCGTTTCCGAAGCCAACGAAGCGCTTGGCGGAGAGCATGAGCTGAAGCTCTATAGCGGCGGATCTCTGGGTCTGCCCAACACCGACACTCTGCGTTTTCTTCCCAAGGGCGCCGTCGAGATGAGCCTCATGTGGGCCAATTATCTCGGCCGCGACGCACCGGCGCTCAGCTCGGTTGTCGTTCAGGGAACGATCGGCTCGATCGAGGAGTTCGAGAAGGCCATCCCCGTGGTCAAGGAGATCTACGAGGAGGAATTCACCGAGTGGGGTGTTTCTTCGGTCGGCTACGTCGCGATCCCGATGCTCATGGTCTCGGTCTTTTGCGGCGAAGAACCGGTCAACACGCTTGAAGACCTGAAGACGAAAAAACTGCGCGTCTGGGCCCGCGATCAGGTCGAGACCTTCACGCGTCTTGGCGTTTCGGCCCAGATCATTCCGCAGGAAGAACTCTATGTCGCGATGAAGACCGGTGTTGTGGATTGTGCGCTCTATCCCGCGCTCTATGCGCACACGGTCTCGCTACAGGAAGTGTCCAAACACGCCTCCTTCCTCTACCCGATGGCGTCCGGTCCCTACGTGATCGGCGTCGCATCGGACCGTTGGGACGCTGCCGACGACGCGTTCAAGACCGCTGTCACGAAAGCGGCGGACGACCTTTGGGAACGCACCAACCAATATGACGACGATATCGAACGCGAGATGAAGTCGCGGGAAGATCTGGTGGCGCAAGGTCTCACCTGGGGCGATGACTTCCCCGAGGCGGACCGGGCACAATTCGTCGAGTCGGTGACCGAGGTCTGGGCCGAACTGGCCGAAGAGGCCGGCGGAAACGCACAGGGCTATCGCGAGCGCGTTCTGGAAGCACTCGGTCGCTGAGCGGGAAAGACCAGATGGCCCGATCTTTCGGATTTCTCGTGGCGCAGGTTCTGCGCGGGCTCGCCTTTGCCTGCGCCATCGCGGGATCTCTGGGGATCGCGGCCATCGTCTGCATCATCTCGACCAGCGTCGTGATGCGAAAGCTCGGCACGCCGCTGCACGTGACCGAAGAGGTGGTCGGCTTGTTGCTGAGCGTCTCGCTGCTGCTCGCGCTTCCCATGATCACCTTGCGGGCCCAGCATGTCCGGGTGGCGCTTCTGGTCAACGCGGCTGGCGGCGTCTGGCTTCGGGCCCTGACGGTTCTCGGGATGCTGTTGAGCCTCATCTTCTTCGGCTGGCTCATGCTCGAGATAATCCCGTGGTTCGAGTTCGCCTATGATCGCAACCTTAAGACGCAGACCTCGCGCCTTTTGCTCTACCCGTGGATGGCTGTGATGCCAGTGACCATTGTTTTGACAATGGCAATCCTGTTGGCCCGGTTGGTCGGTATTCTTCCCGAAGAGAAAGAGGACGCGCGGCCAGGCTTCACCGATCAAAGCGAGACGATGACCTGATGTTCTGGACGACCCTGATTGGCGGGCTCGTTGCCACCGCGGGCACGGGCATGGCGCTTGGCGCTGCGCTCGGGTTGACCGGGCTGGTAATCCTGCATGTTTTTTCAAATGGCGCCACATCGCTGGCCGTGGATGCGATCTGGAACGTCTTCAACTCCTTCACGTTGAGCGCCGTTCCGGTCTTCATCCTGCTTGGCGAGATCCTGCTGCGCAGCGGCGTCAGCGAGCGCGCCTACACGGCCTTCTCGCCGCTGTTTCGCCGGGTGCCGGGCGGGTTGCTGCACACCAACATTGCCGTGTGCACCCTGTTCGGCGCGGTCAGCGGCTCAAGCCTGTCCACCGCGGCGGCGGTGGGGTCGGTTGCCTATCCGGAGATGACGAAACGCGGCTACAACAAGGATATGGTTGTCGGCAGCCTTGCCGGCGGCGGGACGCTTGGCTTGTTGATCCCGCCGAGCCTGTCCTTTCTCATCTACGGTGCACTGACGGAGACCTCCATTGGCCGTCTCTTCGCGGCGGGCATCGTGCCGGGCTTGATGGTGGGCAGTTTCTTCATGGCCTACCTGCTGGTCCGATGCGCCCGTGATCCGTCCCTTGCTCCGCGCGACGAAAGCCACGCGTCGCTGTTCGAGATCATTGCCGGGTTCCGCCATATCTGGCCAATCCTCGCCCTCATCGCGGCCGTCATCGGCAGCATTATCGGCGGGTTGGCAACGCCCACGGAATCGGCCGGGCTCGGGGTGATCTTTGCGATATTGCTGACCTCTATCTGGGGCGATCTGACCTTCCGCAAGCTGCTCGACGCGATCTATCACTCGGCGTTGCTTTTCGCGTCGGTTGGCTTTCTGGTGCTTGGCGCGACGATCCTCGCGAAATCCGTGAGCATCCTTGGTGTCCCGCAACAGATCCTGGAAACCGTCGCGGAAAGTGGCCTCGGTGCATATTCGGTGCTCCTGATCGTGGTGCTGATCTATCTGCTGCTGGGGTGTTTCTTCGACGGCCTGTCCTTGATGATCATGACCCTGCCAGTGGTGTTTCCGCTTCTGACGGGGTTGGGCTTCGATCCGATCTGGATCGGCGTCGTCATCACCATCGTCATCGAGATTGGTCAGGTAACGCCCCCGGTCGGACTGAACCTTTCCGTGTTGACGGCTCTGACGAATAACGAGGTCAGCCTTGGTCGCGTGGCGATTGCCACGGTCCCCTATTGGCTGATCCACCTCTTCGCAATCGTATTGCTGAGCCTGTTCCCGATCCTGGCGTTGTTCTTGCCCAACCTGCTGTTCTGAAGACGTTTGAACGGCGCTTGCAGCGAAGTTCGGCTGTTCGTCGATGCCGTCGAAAAGCCCTGCGCGGCGTGGCGCTGCGGTGTCGCGGCGGAGGCACCCGACGGTTCCACGGACACCTTTATTGGAGACAACGACTCGGGTATGAATTACCGTCCCGTCCTCGGTTCGTGCTCTGAAAAACCCTGTCTCGTATCAGTCCGTGTGCTACGCCTCCGTCGATTGGGGCGTGCGGCGGGTTGCCCGCGACACGACCTCTTCGGCGGAGAAGTCATGCGATGCGACAATCGTGAGACCCGGCAGACGCTCCTTGAGCCGCCGGACCTTGGCGCCTGACGCAAGCAGCGCTTCCGTGTCGCCTGTTCCTGGGAGGACTCCCTGTTCCAGCAGCGCGGTCTCATAGGTCAGGTCCCCCACAAGAAGGATCGGGTCCCAGCCGTCCTGGCGGATCAACATCGACATGGAACCGGGTGTGTGCCCCGGCGTCGGCAGCAGGATCATCGTGCCATCCCCGGCAATGTCGTGGATCCCCTCGAAGCCGTCGAAAAGCGGGTCGTCTGTCGGCGTGAAAGAAACCTGCCGCCAGTTTGCACCCGGGATCTCAATGTGTTCACGCAGAATCCATTCGCGTTCCGGGTGGGGCTCCGAAAGGATCGCCCATTCCCGCTCGCTGACCAGCAGATCGGCTTGCGGGATCTGTGCGATCCCGCCGACATGGTCGAAATGCAGGTGGGAAATGACGGCCATGCGGATGTCGCTGGCAGCCACTCCCGCACCAGCCAGAACATGGTCGATGCGGTCGCGCTCGGTCAGGTGGAAGCGAAAGATCCGCGGCAGCAGGAAGCGCCCGATCGCCTGGTTGATATAGCCCTCTTCGGAGAGGATCGCCGGATCGATCCCGGTATCGAACAGCACCAGCCCGTCACGATGCTCGATCAGGAAGCATTGCAGGGGCAGGGGGACCCAGTGTCGGCCAAGGAAGACCCACCAAAGCTGCGGCATCCTGCTGCCGTAGCGGTGCTCGCGATGTTGTTCCGCCTGTCCGACACGGAGGACCCTCAGCGACGCGATGGTCCGTTCGGGTGTGAAGGATGTACCGGAAAGCTCGGTTTGTGTGTCGGCCATCTGCGATCCTTTCTGATTTGTCGTGATGGATAGGACGGTGGGGTGTCTCTGTTTGTGCGCGCGCAAGCGCCCCGGCATGTTCGTCAATCTCCCGTCCCGACGGCGTATCTAGCTGGCCGGTCCTCCGAACTGGATTTCGCCATCGAACGGAAATGATCGGCAAGCCGGTGCGTGCCGTGGGGAAGGCCAACCATGTCCATCGCCATGGCTGTGAGAAAGAACTGTGCCGGCCCGTGGATGCGTCGCGGCGTGAGCCACGGCAGGACGCGCAACGCGAGCCGGCGCAGGTTGTCCGGAAGATGGGTGATCCTCGCGGGCCGTCCGAGAGTCTCGAAGGCCAGTTCGGCAAGCGCGGTATGGCTGAACGCGTCGGGCCCGCCGAGATCGAGCCAATCTTGCCCGGCCTCGATGGCATCGGCAGTGGCCGTCGCAAGGTCGGCGCCGTGGATCGGGTTGATCCTGTGCGATCCATCCCCAAACAGCCAGACCCGGCCCGAACGGGCCATCGACAGGAAATCACCCATATCCGTGAAGAACCCCGACGGCGCGATCACGATCGATGCAAGCGCCGAGGCCTGAAGCGCGCGAACGAAGGCGGTCTTGGCCGCCACGAGCGGCACGGTGCGCATGTTTTCTCCATTCAGAACATGGATATAGGCGAAGCGTCCGACGCCTGCGCGTTCGGCCTCCCGCAGCAGGTTCACATTGGCCTGGTAGTCCACGTCGTGATAGCCGAGCCCGTCGGATTGCCGGGTGATCCCGAGAGCGGACAGGACGAGATCAGCGCCGTCCATGACGCCGACCAGCGTTTCGGGGCGCGTTGCCTCGGCCTCGACAAGGCTGTCGGCCGCAAGCTCGCGTGCGCGGCTCGCGTCGCGGACAAGCGCGATCACGTAGGCGCCTCGGCGGGAGAACTCTGCGCAGAGATGCCGTCCGAGATACCCCGTAGCGCCGGCGACGAAAACGGTCTGCATTGTTGCTCCTTTCCTGCGCGGGATCGAGGGGCCGGACCTACCGGCGCAGCCCGACCATGGGTTCTGCGAGGCTGAGGGGCGAGGGGCGACCTGGTGCTTCGGGAAGGCCGACATCGCGCCTCAGGCGATTGTTCTCGGTGTAGATATCCGGGGATTTCATGCGGATGCCGCCCAACAGCAGCGCATGGAGCGCGTCGAACCGGTGGCGGCGGAGATCAAGCAGGTTTGACATGGTCATGGTTCCAATCTGGCGACAGCCGTGATCGCGGCGCATGGGCGATTTCGGATCGCAACGCGGCGCGCAATCACGCTTTGCATAGGTCAGATCTTACGGGATCACCGCGCCCGCCGGCATGACCGCAGGCACCACAGAGTTGACACTTCGTGCCAATCGATGACGCGCGCTATCCGTCGTGCGCTTGCCGAAAGGCGGCCGGGCTTTGACCGGTCCAGCGCTTGAAGGCCCGCACGAAGGAGGATGCCTCGGAAAAGCCCAGCAGATAGGCCACCTCGGTGACGGAGATCTTCCGGGCGGTCAGGTAGCCGCGCGCCATGTTCTGGCGCAGGTCATCGTGAACCTCCGCGAAGGTCGCGTTCTCATCCTTCAGACGCCGATACAGCGTCTGACGGCTCATCCCGAGATCGCGCGCCACGGCGTCCATGGAGATCGAGCCCTTGTGCAACTCCGGCAGGATCAGTGCCTCGACCCGCGCCCGCGTCGTCTCGCCGCCTTCGAGCTCTGCCAGCAGAGTGTCGGCGTGGCGGGAGAACAGCCCAAAGGCATAAGGTTGCGGGGCAAGCGTGTTCTCTTCCAGCCAGGCAGGATTCAGGCGGATGGCGTTGCGCCCGGCGTTGAAACGCACCGGCGCGCGGAAGATCTCGTCGTAGAGGGCCCGATGCGGCGGAGGCGAAAAGCTCACCTGTACCTCCAGCGCGAATTCCCGGCCCGGTGCGGCCTTGCGGAACCCCATTGTCAAATTGGCGAAGGTCTCTTCGATTCCCACGGGCGCGATCTCGGCCCCGGGAAAGTGGTCGATCAGCCAGCGCGCGCCGCCTTCCTCGCGCAGTTCGAACCGATCGGCACCGCCAGCGACGGGGAGGTCCGCGACAATGCGCGTATACCGGTTCAGGTGCCGGATGGCTTCTTCGAGCGGGCCAGCCACTTCGACGATCAGGCCAACGACCGATACCCTGCCGATGCTCGTCTCGGCGGCATGGCGCATCGCCAGCCCGGTATCCCCTGTGGCGTCCACCGCGGCATCGATCAGATCCAGATAGGCATCCGCCGGGATACGGCCATCGGGGTTGCGCAAATCCGCTTTGGAAATCCCGCTGGCCTGAAGGAGCGAGGGCTCCGATGCGCCATGACGCACGGCGAAATCGACAAGCGACGCCGCCATGCTGGCGATCAATGTTGGCCCCGCCATGATACCCTCCAATCCGCAATTGCCGCGCCGACCTCCCGGTCAGCTATCCTGGTATTTTACATCGCCAGTGGAACGGGTGATAGCGTTGGCTTTTGCAGGCGAACCGCGCGAGACGGCGACGTCCTGCTCCGGACGCGGGCGATGCGACCGGCCGGTTGCTGGCACTCCATGTGTGTTTGCAGCGCTGCATCGCAACATGCAGACAGGCCGTTCACGCAGGCCGATATTTGGGGCGGGTGCCGCTCTCGACCTCCGACGAAACGGCCATTACTTCGACAGTATTGGCCAGCCGGCGGCACGCAGTTCGACAAGGATCCGTTCGGCATGCTCAGGATGCCGGTAGAACCGTTTCAGGACCGGTTCGGGGCGAAAGGCCGGCCATGTCGTTTGCAACTCGTCCAGCAGCGCGCGTGCGTCTTCGGTCCGCCCGGCCGCCTGGTTGGCAGCGGCCTTGTAGAGCAATGTCAATTCGCTGACGGGCCCGCCTTGCTCGATGGCGGTGTCAAAGGATGCGATGGCGGCGTCAAAGCGATCGAGATGGAAATTCGCCACGCCATGCACATTCAGATAGGCGGGCTGGCGTCCATCCATGTCGCGCGGACGATCGGGGGCCGACACGTCGAAACCTTCCTCGAAATGACCGGTCATCAACGCGGTGACGGCATGGAAATCCAGCACCTTTCCATCCATTGGGCTGAGGGAGGCCGCGCGCCGGGCCAGATCGACAGCACGTTCGGGATCCCCTGCTGACAGTGCCACCCAGGCGGTGGCCGAGTGCGACCAGCCGGACAGGGGGGCGAGATCAATGGCTTTTTCCGCAAGGGCCTCCGCCTCCGACAGAAGCTCTGCGCTCCGCTCCGCATCCGGCGAAATCATTGCGAGGGTTGCGAGGCTGTGGGCCGCGCCTGCATAGCCGCCGTAATGGGAGGGATCGATCCGGATTGCCTCGCGGTACATGGCGGTCGCGAGCGTCTGGTGCTCGGCATCGGCAATCGGAAACAGCAGGTCGGCAGCCTTCTCGGCCAGGTTGGCGGCCTGAAGGGTTGCCGGTGATTTCTCGGCCAGGGCCGTGCGTTCAAGGCTGTCCTGGGCCGCGGTCGCGGAGCGTGGTTCCTGTTGCGTCGGGTCCGGCGTGGCCGGGCGCAATTGCCAGAGCAGAAGCGTCAAGGCGCAGAATCCGGCGATCCCGAGAATCCAGGGCAGATCACCGCCGCGCGCCGTTTCAACCGGGGCGTGTGCGGGGGGCGGCATGGCGGGCGGAGTGGCCGAAATCAGGGCCTCGAAACGGGGGGCATAGCCGCCGCTGTCGATATGGATGCGCACCGGCTCAGCGGCCCCCTCGGCCTCGTAATAGGCCGCAAGTTTGCGCCGTAGGCGGCCGGCATCGACCCGCACGATGCTGTCGGTCTCGTCCGGGTCGCGGCCATAGACATCCTGCGCGATGGTCTTCCCCGAGATGAGGTCGCCGCGCCCCGCAAGAGCCTCTTCCACGACATATCCCAGGAAGGATCGCAGACGCCCGGCATTGACGAAGGAAGGGCTGGCCAGGGCAGTTTCAAGCGCGGCGCGGGCGGTGTTTTTCGCAACGGCATCGCTGCAATTTCCTGCTGTTCCTGCCTTGGTCATTTTCAACAAAACTAAATAATTCCAGATTGTTACGCAACGTTAGGCCCGGCTTTTAACGCCGGGCTTAACGGTAAACGCCTTGCCCGGAAATGCAAGGAAAACGCACCCTGTTCGCATGAGTGTGAACAAGCCGACCCGCGGTTGCGAGCGCAGATCGGTCGAAGACCATTTCCCCGAATGGGGCAATGACATTCGGCGGTTGCGCACAACCGACGCGGAATTCGAAGAGATTTGTCACGACTTTGAGTTGATAGCGGCTATCCTCTGTGACGGGCGGAATGACGACGCGGCCGTTCTAGAGAGCCTTGCCGGGCTTACCGAGGAAATCCGGCAGCGTCTTGGCCGCCACTCCGGCGAGACGTGAGTTTGGACAAGCAAACACGACACCACCAATGGGAGAGGTGAAATGACGAAATCTGAGAGGATGCGAACCAGCGGCACGCTGGCCGCGATGACCCTGGCGGGGATGGTCGCTATCCCGGCCTTTGCCCAGACCTCCGAGGTACCGGGCGGTCTGATCCACGAAGCCGAGTTCCAGCGTCTTTGGGCGATGAACGGCGATAGCTGGTCCGAAGAGGACAAGGAGATCGATGCAAAGCTGGCCGAGCTCGAGGCCAAGTTCGGCAAGAAGCCGAACATCATCCACATCCTCTGGGACGACATGCGCTATGGCGCCGTCGGCCATCGGATGCTGACCGACATTTCCGGCTATGATGCGCCGAACCTGGAACAGATGGCGGAGGAAGGCATGTCCTTCACCCGCATGTATACCGAACCCTCCTGCACGCCAACGCGGGTTGCCGCCGCCACCGGACGGCTTGCCGTGCGCTCGGGTATGGTCTTCCCGATCTTCCCGATCCACCGCATGGGCCTTCCTGCGTCCGAGGTCAGCATCGCCGAGGTCGTGGATGATACCTATCACACTGGCTTCTTCGAAAAGGCCCATTTCGGCGATCAGGAAGAAGGGTTCGTGACCAATCAGGGCTGGGATGAGGCGATCTTCTCGCTCTACAACCAGTTCGCCGGCCAGATGTTCAATTCCAACGCTGAAGATCAGGGCTTCGCTGTTGCCTACAGCCCGGATGGCTACGACAAGAAGTACTTCTTTGACGACAGCTTCCGTCCGCTGGAGTGGATGTGGACCGTTCAAGGCGTCGAAGGCGGCGAGCACAAGGAGTTCTCCACCCCGAAATCGGCCGAGGAATATGTCGAGGCCAATATGCGGATGTGGGACGCGACGAAAGACTTCGTGACCCGGCACGCAGACAGCGACAAGCCGTTCATGTTGCAATGGTGGCCGAACGTCTATGAGGTGTCTGATCAAGACGCAAACCGTCCGTTCACAACGCAGCACGCCACTTCGACCGCCGAGAGCGTCAAGAAGATGGATGCCAAGATCGGTGAGCTCTTTGTCATGCTGGAAGAGCTTGGCATTGCCGACAACACCCTCGTGATCGCCATGGCGGACAACGGCCCGATGGAAGCGATTCACCCCGAGACAGGTCAGAACGGCTTCTTCCGCGGCGGCAAGAACGACGTGACCGAGGGTGGCATCCGTGTGCCCGCCTTCGCCAAGTGGCCCGGCGTGATTGAGCCCGGCTCGGTCTCGGGCGACATCGTGCATGTCTCTGACCTGTTCAACACCTTCGCCCGCATCTCCGGTCGCTATGACCAGATCCCGACTGATCGCGTGATCGACGGTATCGACCAGACGGCCCTGTTCCTGAATGGCGACACGCATGGGCGCCGGGACTATGTCTTCACCTACAAGGGCGCCACGATGGGCTCGATCGTGAAGCAGCAGTTCAAGCGGCTGCTGCCGGTTGGACCGGGCGCTCTGGCCGGTGCAGAGTTCTTCGATCTCTACAAGGACCCGCGCGAGGAGCATCCGCTCATGGCAGAGTTCCTCTGGGCCTGGGCGCAGTTCGACGCCATGAAGGCGCGCCACGATGCGCAGATCGCTGAATATCCGCACACACCGGTCGCTCGCGGCGAACCTTATACCGGCGTGATCCGCCTCGCTGACCAGTAAATCTGACAAGATCCAACACCCGGCCCACAATCGCGTGGGCCGGGTTCCCTTTCTCTCAGAGGCAAGGCGCCCGCCATGCTGACCCGCCGACATTTTCTCAATACTGGCTCTGCATTGCTGGCCAGCCCCGCTTTCCTCCGCGCAACACGCGCCAGCGCGCAGGGCGCGCTGCCGATCACCGTGTCGAGTTATCTGCTCGACCGAACTGAAGCTTTGTTTGACGGCCGCGTTGAGATTGAGGGCACTCAGGCGACATTCGTGGCGGATGCCATCGGCGACATGAACACCGCCGCTTTCTCTGGCAACGGCACACGCGAGATCACCGAGCTTGGCCTTCACCCGTTCATGCTGGCCCATGCCAATGAGGGCTTCCGCGACTACGCGCTTCTACCCATCCCGCTGCTGCGTCAGTTCCGGCACAAGAGCGTCTTTGTCCACGCCGATGCCGGCATCGAGACACCGCAGGATCTGCGCGGCCGCCGGATCGGCACGCCGGGCTATTCCTCGACTTCGTTGACCTGGA
Source organism: Tropicimonas sp. TH_r6 (assembly GCF_033101155.1). Classification (NCBI taxonomy): domain Bacteria; kingdom Pseudomonadati; phylum Pseudomonadota; class Alphaproteobacteria; order Rhodobacterales; family Roseobacteraceae; genus Tropicimonas; species Tropicimonas sp. TH_r6. Next base: position 29,825 of record NZ_JAWMPX010000014.1, on the reverse strand, counting down.
TCCGCGGTATCTTCGAGGATGAATACGGGCTGAAACCGTCCGAGGTCGAATGGGTCCAGTCGGTCGTGGACAGTTCCTCCGCAGTTGCGGGCGCGGCCTCCGCACAGGAGATGAGACTGCCCGACGGTATCCGCGTCACCAACGGCACGCCAGGTCTGGATGAATCCGAGTTGCTGCTCGAAGGCGAAGTGGACGCCCTGTTCCACGCCGCGACACCCGCAGCCTTCATCAAGGGCGACGCCCGCATCAAACGCCTCTTTCCTGATTTCCGCTCCGTTGAGCGCGACTATTTCGAGCGGACCGGGATTTTCCCGATCATGCATGTGCTGGCGATCCGCCGGGATGTCGCCGAGGACCACCCGTGGCTGGCCCGTGCTGTATTCGATGCCTATTCGCAGGCCAAGACCATTGCCTATGAGACCAAGGACCGCTTGACCTGGGCCACGGACATGCTGCCCTGGTACAGCCAGGAGCTGGAGGACACGCGCGCCCTGATGGGCCGCAATTTCTACCCCTACGGGATCGCGCCGAACCGGACGACGATCGAAATGCTCTTCCGCTACTCGCACTCCCAGGGTCTCGCCAGCAGGGTGCTCGATATCGACGAGACCTTCCTTCCCGGAAGCCTCGAACTCGCTGAAAGCATCTGACCGTCGCGCCGCCCGGACTATCCGCTGGTGGGCGCCGCGGGGATCGACATCAGCAGCGAGATCGGCCCCAAGGGCGCCGACGCGATGCGGGATCTGCACCGCAACGGCGAGCTGGCCGTCTATGCGGCAGGCGTGATCTCGAAGAATGCCGACGGAGAAGTGTCCGTCAGGTCCAGCGCCGACGAAGGCCGGATCGGGACCGCCGTGCACAGGCGCTCGAAGACGCGCTCAGGGCCTCAGACGCCCGCATCGAGGACGCGGCCTTGGACACCGCCCTGTCCTGAGAATCCCGTGGCGGCGCCGTCATCGCTTGCCAACCATATGTGTCGCGACGCATTGTCAGGCTGGTGCGGCGAGGTGGGCTTGAGACAGGAGGAACTGCCATCGCTGATACACACGGCCTGGAAGGTGAGGTGTCGGACCTTCGGCAGGCCCGGATCGACCGGGCCTCGGCGCGTGAAGAAACCTGGCAGATTCACCCCGGCAGATCGATACCACGGACCCGGCCGCTGATGATCTCGACCTCGAGGCGGCGATCGGAACGCTGATGAAGAAGGTCGAGGAAAGACCGCACCAGAAAGCCATCCTGATCCTTCTGGGCGTTTTTGCAGCCGGCTATCTGATCGGCATGTCGAGAAAGGACCGTTGAAATGAGTCGCATGGCCAGAAACCTGTCCATTATTCTTCGCTCCGAGCGCCTGATTGCGCAGCGGAGCCTTGCTGTATTGAGACGCCAGACCGGGCTGTTCGGAGCGGCGGGTGTCGCGGCGAGCCTCGGCATCGTGATGCTGAATGTCTCGGCCTTTCTTGCCCTGGCTGAGGTGGTTTCCACGCCGCTGGCCGCCCTGATCGTGGCCGTTGCAAACCTGATCATTGCCGGGGTGCTCGCCTCTGTGGCCGGCAACCAGAGCGCCGAGGCGGAAACTGCGCCTGTGACGGAGGTGCGAGACATGGCGCTGGAAGATATCGACGCCGAGCTTCAGGTTTTTGTGGCTGAAGCAAAGACCACGGCGGACAATGTCAAACGGATGGCCAGGGATCCGGTCGGGATGGTTGCCCCGGGTATTGCAAGCGCGGTCGCCAAGGCTGTTGTCAGCAGTCTTTCAAAATGATCCCAGCCCGGGTGGTTCACCCTGATGTCCCGGGACGGACGCTGGCGGACGCGTGAAGCTGCCCATTGAACTCGGCACAGAACACAAAGATCGCCGCCATGACGTAGAGGAATACGAGCGCCGCCATGACGCCGGCAAGCCCGGCATAGGTCACGCTGTAGGAACTGTAGTTTTGAAGATAATAGGAGAACGCTTCGCCGGCGGCGATCCACAAGACCATCGTGAGGATGACGCCGGGCAGGACCTGTTTCGCCGAATGGCCGACACCGGGAAGCCAGGCGTGACAGGCATAGAGGGCGAACAGCAACAACAGCATGGTTGTCAGAAGATGCGCCGGTTCGCTCAACAGCATCTCTGCAATCCAGTGTGCGGAGGCCCCTTCGAGCGAGTCGAAATAGAGCGGCAGGCCAATGGTGACGGCGCCGACCACGGCAATCATGGCAGCACCGGCCAGCACGAAGCCCAGACACAGAAGCCGCTGACGCCAGACCGGCCGGGGATCCTGATCCCGGTAGGCATCGGTCACGACGCCTCGGATCGCATCTACGCCATTGGAGGCGAAATACACCGCCAGCAAGGCGCCGAAAGTGGTTGGACCGGCACCGCTCTGCGCGAGGACGGCGCGGACCTCCCGGGTAATCGGCTCGGCAATTTCCTCCGGCCAGGAGCCGTAGACGAAGTCGATCAGGGAATTCACATCCAGATTGGTGCTGAACTGGCCCGCCAGAGACAGCGCAAAGATGCAGAACGGGAAAAGCGCCATCATCATCGACATGGCAACATGGCTGGCCTTGGACCATCCGTGGTCCGTGTCGAAGCGATGCCACGCGCCGATCAGGCTTTTGAAGACAATCGAACCCGGCAACATGATGATGAAGTTCCTTTCGACTGCGTGGTGCGAAAGCAGGCTTCGGGCCCTTTGGCCGGGAGGTCACTTCCGGGGCAGGGGGGCGCTCTCAGGGAAGCGTAGTGCACGCTTGGTTTCAGGCCAACTCGAATTCCGATCTCCGCAAAGGGAGTGCAAAGGGGCGGGCGCAGCCGCCATGCACATCACGCCCGCAGTCGAGGATGCGCCTGCACCGGCTGTTGGTGTGGAAAGAAGGCTTTTCAGGTACCGCGGCCTGCCGTCATCGAAAACCATTGATCTCCAACCATGTTCCAGAGCAGCGCGAGAGTTGCGGGACGACGTTCAAGCTGACAGGATCGAACCGGGCGTTCCGGCAAACACCCCCCCGGTTGCAAGGCGGGTGAGGGATCTCCACCGTAGCGTGACCCCAAGGAGGACCCATGTACTACATTCTCGTCCTGGCACTTGTTTTTCTCGAGATCGTGGCAATCGTCTTCGCGATCCGGGCCGTCCGGAGTGCGCGGACCCCACAGGGCTCTGTTGCCTGGGTCGTTTTCCTGATTGCGGCGCCGTATCTGGCGGTGCCGGCCTATCTGTTTCTCGGCCATAGCCGGGTCAACACTTACATTGTCGGCCGGCGGGAATCCGAAGAGGTCATCCAGGGGCTGGAGCGGTTCGCGCAGTTGCATGAAGCGCGCGGCGATGATGACGCGGTCGGGTATCCGGGGTTCGAGACCATCGGCGAGGTTCCGGTGGTGTCGGGCAACAACATGGACCTTCTGGTCGACGGCCCGGAGACGTTCGAGGCGATCTTTTCCGCGCTGGATGCGGCCGAGGCCTATGTGCTGGTGCAATCCTACATTATCAATGATGACGAGCTTGGGCGGGCATTTCATGCCAGACTGATTGCTTGCGCGAAACGCGGCGTGACGGTCCGGCTGCTCTATGACGCCGTTGGATGTGTGAAGCTTCCGGCGGCCTATCTCGATACACTTCGCGCGGCGGGTGTGCAGGTCATGAACGCCCATGCCTTGCGCGGCCCCAAGACGCGCTTTCAGATCAATTTCCGCAATCACCGCAAGACGATCGTGGTCGATGGCACGCTTGGGTTCACCGGCGGGTTCAACATCGGAGACGAGTATATGGGGCGCGATCCGAAATTTGGCGATTGGCGCGACACCCATTGTCGCTTGCACGGGCCGGTGGTGTCGCAATTGCAGCTGGTCTTTGCCGAGGACTGGCATTGGGCGACCGAGGAGGTTCTGCTTGAAGGGATGAATTGGGATGCCGGGCGCGCGGATGCGAATATGGACGCGCTCATCATGGCAACCGGTCCCGCAGATGAGCAGGAAACCGGCAGTCTGTATTTCTGTGCAGCGATCACCGCCGCGCGGAAGCGGCTGTGGATCGCGTCCCCCTATTTCGTTCCGGAGAATGACATCCTGACCAATCTCAAGCTGGCCGCGATGCGGGGCGTCGATGTGCGGATCATGGTGCCGGAGGTCATTGACCACACGATCCCATGGCTCGCCGCCTTCGCCTATTTCGACGAGTTGATGGAGGCCGGCGTCCAGATCTGGCGCTACGATTCCGGCTTCATGCATCAGAAGGTGCTGGTGGTGGACGAGGCCATCGCTTCGGTTGGAACGACCAATCTCGACAACCGCTCCTGCCGGCTCAATTTCGAGGCGACGGCGCTGTTTTTCGACAGCCGTGCGGCGCGCGACCTCGCCGCAATGCTGGAGGCGGATTTCGAGCGGTGCATCCGTCTTGAAAAACCGCTGCGCGAGCAACCTTTCAAGATCCGCAACGGGGCGCCGATCGCCCGCCTGTTTGCGCCGCTGCTATGAGCGGAGTCGAACCGTGACTTTCGAAAGCGGGCGAATGCGCGGGACGTTTAAGGGCGTCATGTAATGGCAGACATTTCCTCACAAGAGGTTGTCGACCTCGCGGAATTCGGCAACGCGTTCGATCGTTGGGCCGATCAGGTCAGCATGCCGACCGTCATCGCGGTTGCAGTTGCCTTTGCGGTATTGGTCGTTTTCCGCAAACCCATCGCGCGGGTGACCATGGGTTTGCTCGCAAGATTGCTGAAACAGCTACAGATCGCCCTGTCGGATGAAACGGTCGAAAAACTCTACAGCACGACCGAGATCCTTCTGGTGTCGGCAGGGCTTCTGATCGCAGCCGAAATCCTTGCGGTGCCAGTATTTGGGCACGGGATTCTCCGTCGCATCGTGCTGTCGGTCGCGGTGATGTCTGTATTTTCATCCTGGTATCAACTGACTGGCCCGTTCCTGAGTGTTTTCAGAACCGGCCAGATCGGCGATGTGCAGATGGAGCAGGACTGGATCACGCGAGTGACCAAGTTCGCCATCCTGCTGTTTGGCATCACGTCGGTGCTCAATGTCTGGGACGTCGATATCAGCGGTGCGCTGACCGGCGTTGGCGTTCTGGGGGCCGGCCTGGCGATTGCGGCGCAGGACCTGATCCGGAACCTGATCGCCGGCATGACCAACATGAGTGAAAAACGGTTCGAAACCGGGGATGCAATCGAGATCGAAGGGGTGACAATCGGCACGGTTGAGCGGATTGACCTGCGCTCGACCCTGATCGTCGGCTTCGACCAGATTCCACGCTATGTGCCAAATTCGCATCTCTCGAATTCCGTGGTGAAGAACTACACCACGATGAAACACCGGCGCATCCTGGTCTCGGTGCAGCGGTTGATGTCGGCCACGCTTCAGCAGGCCGAGGATGTGTGGGACGGGTTGCGCGACCACATGCGCGCCAGCGGAGATTTCGACCTCGCGGAGGATGCGCCAAAACATGTCGACATCGATAGCCTTGGGCGCGATTCCATCAATGTCCGGTTTTATGGTCGGACCTGCGGGCCCGATTATGCGGCCTACCTGGAAGGTCAGGAACGGCTCGCCTTCAGGATCCTTGAACTGGTCGCCCAAGCCGGTACATCACTGGCATATCCGACCCAGACCGTTCACCTGAGACGACCCGACGATGCGATCGCTGATCCGGGAATCAGCGCATGAACGACAGCAACTGGAACGTCCGGCCTTGCGCCGGAGAGCCCATTCCGACGGAGTACCAACATGCCCTCTGAGAACCTTCCGTCCGACAGCGCGAACACGTCCTTTCAACCGACGGCCCACATGCTGCGATGGATCGCGCTTCTGGTGCTTGCAGCCCTGGTCTCGGTGGCTTTCCTCGACATGGTGCGGCCTTTCCTGTCGGCCCTGCTTCTGGCGGCCATCCTGGCGGCGCTGCTCGACCCGGCCTACCAGTTCCTTTTGGGTAAGCTTGGCGGTCGCAAGGGTTTGGCCAGCGGGTTGACGCTTGTCGCCACCTTGATCGCGATCATCGCTCCGACAGTCTGGGTGGCGCTGCTTGCCGCCGAGCAGGCCGCTGGACTGGCCGATTCCGCGACGGCGCTCTATCAGGAACTTGCGACCGATGCCAAGTCCGAGACCTTGCCTGACTGGATGCCATTCCAGGACACCATCCTTCAGTACTGGCCGCAGATCAGCGCCAAGGTCGGTCAACTCGCCAGCAGTGCCGCCTCGTTTCTGGTGGCGTCCCTGTCGTCTCTGACCCGTGGCACGGCGAACTTCTTCATGGGCCTCTTCATCTTCCTTTACGGTTTGTTCTTCTTCCTGCAGATGGAGCCATCGATCATTCGCGAGGTGCTATCTTATACCGGCCTGAAAAGGAGCCTTCAGGAAACACTGGAAGACCGGATCGTCTCGGTCAGTCGCGCCACGATCAAGGGAACGCTGCTGATCGGCGTTGCGCAGGGCGCTTTGGGCGCCATCGGTTTCTGGGCCACCGGGATATCCGGCGCGGCCTTCTGGGGCGTCGTGATGGTCATCTTCTCGGTCATTCCGGGGATCGGAGCGACCTTCATCATCTTCTGCGGCGCGGTGTTCCTTTTTGTCGAGGGAAACCCCAGCTATGCGATCGGTCTCGCGCTGTGGGGCGCGCTTGTTGTCGGAACCATCGACAACATCCTGCGTCCGGTGCTGGTCGGGCGCGACGCCGAGATGCATGACATCGTCATCTTGATCAGCACGCTTGGCGGCCTTGCCTCGTTCGGGGCCGTCGGGCTTGTCCTCGGTCCGGTGCTCGCCGGCATCTTTCTGACCATCTGGAAGACGCTGTCGGAGGCCACGACGGAAGAGACGGAAGCCGGACCTGAAGGCAAAGATCAGGAAACACCAACCCCCGCGCCGACCGAAGCCGGGAAATCGGACGCAGGGGCATGGAGCATCTCGAAGGATGGGCTGGATGACGAGGTCGCAAAGCTCCGAGCGGAACTCGAAGACGTGCGGCGCAGCGAATGATCCCAAATGCCAAAGCGCGCCCAGCGAGGCGTGCCAACGTCTATCGGCAGTGGTCCGGCGTACCGTGTCGCCCGACAACTGATGTTTGCCAATTTTAAGAAGTTTCTTTGACACGTTGAAACACAGTCTCTCGGGTTTCCCTTTACGTCGATACAGCGCTGAGATGCTCTCCTCCCGCGCAGGCCCGCCAGAGCAACGCGGATCTTTTCCTCAGCCGAACAGGTCTGCCGTGTCTTGGGACGGGTGTTCTTGACCAGCGTGCCAACGCCGAGCTTCGATGATCCGGATGGCGTGTTCATCTTCACCGCATGAAAGCTGCGATGAACCGGGAAACCTCCTGGTGCCAATCCCTCAAACCTACCCGACAGGAGCTGACGCCCGGCGGTCGGCCGGTCATTCCTCCTGATCGTCTCCAGCTTTTTGCGAACCACGGAACCTGCTCGGGCTTACCCCATTCAACCTTCGGAAGGCGCGCGCGAAGTTGGCCGCGTCCGTGTAGCCGAGCGCGTTCGCGATATCGGAGATCGACCGATTGGAAGATAAAAGGGCCAGCCGGGCGTATTCCTGGGCGACGAAGTCTATTTCGCTGGAGATATCCGTGTCGAACTCCGCAAGGCGACGCTTGAGTTTCTGGTGGCTCATTGACGCGAGCCTTGCGCATTCGGTGGCGGTCAGTTTGCCTTGGCCGATATGTGACCGGACCATCTGGCGGAAAGACCGGACGAAATCGGCGGCGTCGAGGTCCGCCTCGATTTCCGGCCGATCTTCCGTGCGTTTCGCGTCAAAGGGCGTGGACAGCCAGGCGGAGGGAAAACGGATGCTGAACCCCATCCGATCGCCCTTGATCGGGTGCAACAGGTCATATTCCGTCGGCAGGGCTTTCGGGTCGCTGACGGTGATCGTCGCCCTGGAAGGGTCGAGCCGATTGCCAAGCGCGCGGCGCAGGATAGCCCAGCCGAGGGCCCCCATGAACGCATCGTTCTGGGCAGGCACAATGGTCGGCTTGAAAGCCCGCCTTTCGCCAAAAACGGCGGAGGCTCCGTTCAGGTGCAGGTATTCCGTCGCGGAGGACGCGACTTCAGTGGCGCTCGAGATGAATATCGAGAGATAGTCGCCAACCGTCACGGCCCGGGCTTCCGCCCTCTTCAGAACCGGCCAGCCGTCAAGCGTCATCCTCGAGCCGATCTGAGCGCCCAGATGCCTGTCGCCGGTTGCGGTGGCGGCGTTTTCCGTGAACTGGTGTACAACCATCGCGTGAACCGACAGGTCCGGATCGAGCGTTGCCTCCTCCGTCAGGCCAACGGACCCGAAGATCGGTTCGGGATCGATCCTGCGGTCCCGAAGCTCCTGCACGAACGGGCGCAGGAGAGAGAGCTTAACGAGTGGCAGAGCTTGTTTCATTTTGTGGCTTCAGAGCTTCCCTTGCCCGCAAGTCTACGATGCACGCCTAAGGCGAACAGAAAAAAACGCACTTTCCTGTCATTCTGGATAAAAAAACTTTGCGAAATAGCCCGAACTGACAGGCCAAGCTGAATTATCGAGCTACTCTCTTCGTATAACAAGCCCTCGTTCAGGGGGCGGGTCCAATGGGAGACGGATATGAAGAGGTTTTTTGCTTCGGCCACCGCGATTGCGCTTGCGGCCGGGATCGGGACGATTGCTTCGGCTCAGGACGATGCCCCCCGCCAGGTAGTGTTCACCAACGTCAACATCTTTGACGGGACCAGCGAAGCGCTGATCGAGAACGGGTCTGTACTGGTCGAAGGCAACCTGATCAAACAGGTGTCTGCTGATGCCATCGAGGCGCCGGATGCCTTCGCTGTCGATGGTGAAGGCCGCACCCTGATGCCCGGCCTGATCGACATGCATTCGCACCTGTGTATCCGCAACGGGATGCTGGAGTTCCGGGACAATTACGACCAGATGGCAAACGGTGCCTACACCGCCATTGCCATGCAGGATTACCTCGACCAGGGTTTCACGACCGTCCGGGACGCCGGCTGCAACATCCTTGGCATCGCCAAGGCCGTGAACAACGGCATCGTCCCGGGGCCGCGCATCTATCCCAGCGGAGCTTTCCTGAGCCAGACCGGCGGTCATGCAGACACCGGTTCGTTCAACGATGTGCCGGGAGACCAGGACGACCTCGAGGCGCATATGTTCGGTTTCATCGCCGATGGTGTGCCTGAGGTCATGCGCGCCGCACGCCACAATCTCCGGGCCGGCGCCACCCAGATCAAGGTCATGGCTGGTGGCGGTGTCGCCAGCGAGTTCGATCCGCTGCATACGACGCAGTACTCTCTGGAAGAACTGAAGGCGATCGTCGGCGTGGCCGAGGATTACGGAACATACGTTCTGGTGCATGCCTATCACGACCGTTCGGTCAATCGCGCCATCGATGCCGGCGCGCGGGTGATCGATCACAACTTCCTCGTTTCGGAAGAGACCATCATCCGCATGAAGGAAGAGGGCGTGGCACTCTCTATCCAGGCGGTCATGTCGCTGGAAGCCTTCGGCGATCCGGAAAGCATCACCTTCTTCAGTGCCGACCAGAAGGCCAAGGCGGCGCAGGTCAATTCCGGCGCGCAGCAGATGATGGAATGGGCGGTCAAGCACGACCTGATCATGGTCACCGGAGGCGACATGTTCGGACCCGATCTGGTGCGACAGGCCGAGAACATCATCTGGTTCAATGACGAGGTCGCCAAGAACCCGCATCTTTCGCTGAAGACGGCGACCAGCAATGCGGCGGAGGTGCTGACCTGGAGCGGCGGGATGAACCCCTACAAGGAGGGAACCCTGGGAACGATCGCTGAGGGCGGCTACGCCGACATCATCCTCATCGACGGCAATCCGCTCGAGGACATTCACGTACTCAAGCGGAGCAATGTCGATTTCGTCATGAAGGATGGTCAGGTCTACAAGAACTGGCTACCGGACGAAAACGCCCCGGCCTTCCAGCCAGCCGGTCCGAGGCGCGACGCCTATTTCGGCAACCTGTGATCCGAACCGACCGGAAACAGCGGCATATCGGGCCGCTGTTTCCACGCTTGCTTTATTCCGGAGGCCATCGACATGAAATCCTTTCTCGCGGCATTGGCCTTTGTCGCCTCGGCGCTGCCCACGACGCTCTCGGCTGAGCACCCGGTCGACTGGTCGGATCTGGTCAACGCGGAGGCCCAGGTCTACGGCGACCCTTTTCTGGATCTCAGTGATGAGCAGATCGACCTGTTGCGCAGCATTATCGGCGCTCGGGACAACCTCTCCCAAGGACTCGTCCCGGAGGAAAGCCTGCCCGAGATCCGTGTTCAGCTGAAGGAGGCCGAAGATGCGCTGGTTCAGGACGGGCTCGATGCCGACTGGCTGATCTCGCAACGCTGGGTCGTGGCCGACAAGCGGAAGGCGGCCGCAACGGAAGGCAACCCGGCGCTGGACGGTCAATCCGTCTCGCTTGCCGGTTACGCCATCCCCGCGCCGCTGGCCGAAGACGGCGTGCCGACGGCCTATCTGGTGGAGGTGGCAGGCATGTGCAGCCACACGCCGCCACCTCTTCCCAACCAGCTTGTGCGGGTGCGGCTCGATGGAGACTGGTCGCCCGCCTACATGCACCAGCCTGTTCGGTTGAGTGGCACGCTCCACATTGATCCCTCGGAGCAGGTGTTCCGGATCGTCGATGGAGACGTGCCCATGAAGGCAACCTGGCGGCTGGATGTCGAAGCGGCGGAAGGTTTCATGCCGAAACCCGACGCGTCCGCCGCAGGTGGCGGCTGGGCCGGGCAGTTGCGCGCACAACTGACTGCTCGTACGCCGTCCGGTAATTAACGTCCAAACGACACAAATCTCAGGAACCGTGATGCGCCTTGTTCGAACAGCCACATCCGCCGCGCTGGCCCTTCTCGTCGCGTCGGGCGCCGCAATCTCCCAGCAGGGCCTGTCCGGGCCCTCGTCGGTCGAGGCCGACCTGACGCCGGGCGACGGGCTGACAGATCCGCAGCCTCGCACCTCCTTTCCGCGCAATGTCATGCCCGGCTATTTCGACTGGAAGGACGGGCTGGCGGAGAACGGTTTCCGCTTCAACATGGACTATTTCGCACTTGGCCAGTGGAGCGACAGTGACCTTGGCGAAGGTGAAGCCGCGGGCGGCGTATTGCGCTTTTACGGAAACTGGCAGGCGACAGAAAACGGCTCGCTGACCTTCAAGGTCGAAAATCGGCAGGCCTACGGAGATGTCGCGCCGCAATTCTTCGGCTTCGATTCCGGGGCGCTGTCCATCACCGGAACAGCCTTCAACGACAGTGAAAACATGTTGACCAACCTGTTCTGGACCCAGCGGGACCCGAACGGGCAGTGGACCCTCCAGATCGGTCAACTTGATCTGACGGATTTCGTTGACGTCTACGGCCTTGTCAGCCCGTGGACCTCCTTCCAGAACCTTGCCTTCAACACCAACCCCACGATCAACGTGCCCAACCCCGGCATTGGCATCGCAGGCGGCGTGAAGCTTGGCGAGACCTTCTATGTCGTCGGTGCCGTCGCCGATGCGAATGGCGATCCGACCGAGCCGAATTTCGACGTGTTCGAAACCGGCGAGACCTACAAGAGTATCGAGATCGGTTACACAAGTGGCAGCGACCGGATCTATTTCGACAATGTCCACCTGACCTTCTGGCAGATCGACGAAGCCGAGGATGGCAGCCGTGCCGAGGACAAGGGCGTTGCCTTTTCCGCCGCCTGGTTCATCGACAACACCTGGATGCCCTTCATCCGGGCCGGGCGGTCCGAGGGAACGGTGGCGCTCTACGACAAGTCCCTCTCCACCGGTCTCGGCTGGTATCGCCGCAACACCGATCTTGCCGCAATTGGCTTCAACTGGGCCGAGGCGAAGGGGTTTGACGAGACACAATTCACCACGGAAGCCTTCTATCGCTTCACCATCTCCCCTGACTTCCAGATCACCCCCTCGATCCAGTATATCCGCGATCCGCTTCTCAATCCCGGCCAGGACGAGCTGACCGTTCTCAGCCTGCGCGCACGGATCGTCTTCTGACAACCAAGGATCCCGCGATGAAGACATTCAAAGCCGCTCTGGCCAGCCTCGCCCTGATCGCCGCCGGCCCGCTGACGGCGCAGGACTTCTCCCATGAAATCGCCGACGGCCCGGTTCCCTGGAACGACAAGCCCTTCGATGCCGGTGAGGATCGCTTCATGTTCGCGATCCACGGCGACCTCACGGGGGGCGAACGACCCGATGTGTTCGAGATTGCCATGGCGCAGATAAACCTGCTGCGACCTGAATTCGTCATCAACGTCGGCGACCTGATCGAGGGTGGCGAGGTGGACCGCGCGCAGTATCTCAAGCAATGGGATGAATACGACCGGCGCGTGGACACGCTCAGAGCGCCGATTTTCTATGTCGGCGGCAATCACGACCTGACCAACATGCTGTCAAAGGAGATCTGGGCCGAACGTCTCGGGCCGAGCTACTACCATTTCCTCTACAAGGACGTGTTGTTCCTGGTGCTGGATGCCGAGGACAACACGCCCGACCGCATCGCCGAAATCAGCGCTGCGCGTGCGGAAGCGGTCGAGATCTACAAGACCGAAGGGCGCGAGGCTTTCGCGAAGACCGAATACAACCAGATGCCCGAACGCAGCTCGGGCACGATCGGCGCGGAGCAAGCGGCCTATTTCCGCGATGTCATTGCGACACATGCCAATGTCCGCTGGACCTTCGTCATCGTGCACAAGACCGTCTGGGAACGAGCGGATGAAAGCGCCTTCGCCTCCATCGAGGCGGCGCTGTCCGGGCGCAACTACACCGTCTTCAACGGCCATGAACACTACTACGCCTATCGCCAGCGTCACGGGCAGGACCATATCCAGTTGGCTACGACCAGCGGCGAACAGTTTCCCGATCTCGGCCTGTCCGAAGATCATGTGACCTTCGTCACGGTGTCGGGTGAAGAGGTCGACATTGCGAATCTCATGCTCGCGGGCATTCGCGACCGGACGGGCCATATCCCGCTGGAAGGGGACGATGTCTGCTTTGCCACCGCTGAATGTGGCGAAAACGAATAGGGTGGACAAGGAGCCTGGCACAAATCCTGACGGAAAAGGACGAAGGCGAAAACCGTTTGTTCGCCCTTTCCTGTCGATTTCGGCAACAGCCATGAGCGACGGTCACTTCGCGTTGAGCGACCGGTTTGAATGGCCCAGTCCGGCTCTTTTCCTTTGACCGGAATTGCTCCTTGAGAGGGGGCCGGCCTGCGCAATGCTTCGAGCGTGGGAACACCTCAAGGCACCAAGCTATGCACTTGATAGCGGCAAGGTGAGGTGAAGGCCGGGTCGGTGAATGCCATGAAGGCGGACATCAACGACGCGAGACTGATACACGGCGTTGTTGCAAAACTCCAGTCACGAAGGATTCACTTTGTGAATCCAGGCGGTTAGATGGGGTGGATGAGTAAGCCGCCTCCCGCCCGGTATCGCACCACGAACTGGTCCGGTTATCGACCCATTGAGACGCCAATGGTTCAAGTTCAATGGCGAGGGCATCACTCAGGAAGCGCGGGTCGCTGCTGATCTGGGTCGATAAGGAGATGACTTGGCTCGCGCCGCGCGACGGACGGCCTGGACGCCCCCCGGTCTTTTCCGATGCTGCGATCCAGTTTTGTTTCTCGATCAAAGTGCTGTTCAAGCTGCCATTACGCCAGACCGCCGGTATGGTTGCCAGCCTGCTGCGGATGGCGGGCATCGACTGGCAGGCTATCCCGATCATTCCGATCCGCAAGAATGGAGGCCTCTGGAAAGACGACTTTCCGGCAGTCCGCGCGCGCAACGAAATCCTGCGCGCAACGCAATACTATGGGAAGGCGTTCTGGAAACGCTGGGCGGGATACCATGCGCGAAGCCACGTCGAGGCGAAGATGCGCTGTCTCAAGGTCTTCGGAGAACGCATCGCCGCAACAGATCCCGACCGACAGACCGCCGAAATCCAAATCCGCATCGCCCTCATCAACCGCTTCAATGCACTCGGCACCGCCGAGGTCGAATGCGTGGCATAGCCCCAGCGGGAAGGGGGCAGTCACACCTTACACGGGACTACTGCAACAATGCCCGGGCGGCCCCAAAAATGACATTTGTCAGTTTTTGTTTTTTTCAGGGAATGCGTTTCGTTTCAGCAAGATTAATTCCTGTGCATCTCAGCGGTGTCGTTGTTAACCTATTTGATAATACTATGAAATAGTGAGATTTATTTCGCGCGCCTCGAAGGGTTTTCAGAGAAAAAAAGGTGTATTTCCGAGTTGTATAATTGCCCAGTTCCCACAAAGCGGCGTCTTGTTGCTTCAGAACGGAATTGCCTCATCGTGACGCCGGTGTGTGTTTTCTACAATTCCACCTGTCAGGATCTCGATGGCCAGTGCTTTCCGGATCCCGTGCATGCTGCACTCGACATTCCAAGCTATGAAAGGTGGAGATATGAAATCCGCACTGCGCACCACCGTCTTGGCCGCCATCGTCGCCGGGCTCGGCGTCCTGGGCGGACTGACGGGAGCCAACGCTCAGGACAAGGTCTATAACCCCGCTGACCTGATGCCGGTGATTCCGGCGCTGGAAGCCTGGCGGTCCTCGCCCCACGCTGACCTGTCCAAGGAGGCGTTTCGCCATTGGGACGAGGAAGAGGACAAGCTGATCCCCGAGGTCTGCTCCAAATGCCACTCGACCACGGGCTATCTTGAATATCTCGGCGCGGATGGCAGCGAGCCGGGCGTCGTGACCAAGCAGGAAATCGATCCCGAGCATGCGTCGGGCGTGACCTGCATGGCCTGCCACAACAAGGTCGCGCAGACGATGACGTCCGTTACCTTCCCGTCCGGTGACGAGGCAGAGGTATTCACCTCTGACATCCGTTGCATGACCTGTCACGGCGGCCGTGCCTCGACCGTCCAGGTGAACGAAAAAATGGAAGAGCTGGGCAACCCGGATCCGGACAGCACGCCGGAGGACCTCGGCTTCATCAATATCCACTATCGCCCGGCGGCGGCGACCCGCTTCGGTGGCGAAGTCCGCGGTGGGTACGAGTATGACGGCCAGGAATATGCCGGATACTACTTCCACGACCGCGACTCGCAGACCTGCAATGACTGCCACTCCCCGCATACGCTGGAAGTGAAGGTCGCGGCCTGCACGGAGTGCCACGACGAGGTTGACCCGGCGAATGCCGAGTCCATGCGCCTCGTGCGGTCCTCCAAGACTGACTATGACGCCAATGGCGACATGTCCGAAGGCATCCATGCCGAGATCGCAGTCCTGCATGACCAACTCTTCGAGGCGATCATGGGCTACGCGAACTCCGTCGTCGGCAAGCCGGTCGTGTTCCGGGGCACCAACTATCCGTACTTCTTCTACGACACCAACGAGAATGGTGAAGCGGATGACGACGAGATCGCGTTCCCCAATCGCTACCTGTCCTGGACACCGCGCCTGCTGAAGGCCGCCTACAACTACAACTTCGTGTCCAAGGACCCGGGCGGCTACACGCACAACCCGTACTACCAGCTGCAACTGACCTATGATGCCATCGCGGATCTGGCAGAAGGCGGCAGCGGCGTCGAGGTGATGGGCGAGCGCCCGGACGAGTGACGCAAGCCCTCTGCTGAACGCTGAAACACGGGGAACGGCCGCCACGAGGCGGCCGTTTTCCAAGAAAGGGACTGGATCTGGAAGGGGACGATCACAATGGCATTGCACCGGCTCGGCAGAGTGATGCTGGCGCTTGCCCTGGTGGGGGCAACGACCCTGCCATTGGCAGCCCAGGAGCAGGCGGCGGCATCCACCATTCCCAGTTCGACCGCGGATCACAGCCGGTTCGAGGAGTTGGAAGGTCCCTTCAAGAACGCAGGAGAGGTCAACGAGGCCTGTATGGGCTGCCACAATACCGGTCCGGAACAGCTTCACGGCACGGTCCACTTCACCTGGACGGCACCGCAAGCCGACGCCGCGGCGGACGCCCAGGCCCTGGGCATGCTCCATGTCGCCAACGGGTTCCTGCTCTCGACCCCGTCCAACGTCGACGCCTGCACCTCCTGCCATATCTCGGGCACGCGGCTGGAAGATCCGGCTATGCTCGATGCCTCCAGCGATCCCGTCGCGCCGGTCGATTGCCTGTCTTGCCACGAGCCGACAGGTCAGTGGACGGTTGCCAATTTCCATGAGAACGGCGCCGCCTGTACCATGTGCCACGATGAGCGGCTCAAGGGCGACACGCCAGAGATCAAGGATCTCGCGCTCTCCGCCCAGTCGGTCGGTCCCTCGACGCGCGCCTCCTGCGGCGCCTGCCACTTCGACGCCGATGGCGGACCGGGCGTGAAACATGGCGACCTGAACGCAGACCTGATCGAGCCCGCACATTCGCTCGATGTCCACATGGCCGCCGCTCCGGACGGCGCGGGTTTCACCTGTGCCACCTGCCACACCACCCGCGATCACGCGACCGCCGGCAGCCGTTACACCGGCGGGCCCGGGGACAGCCCGGATCGTCCGGCGATGACCGGGGCGGCGGCCTCCTGCCAGAGCTGCCACTCCGACGCGCCCCATGTGGCTGCGGAAAGTGGCGTCTGGATCGACCGGCATACCGACACCGTCGCCTGCGAAACCTGCCACATCCCGTCCATCGCCCGAGGCGAGACGAAAACGCGGGTGCTCTGGGACTGGTCCAGCGTTGGCGAAACGGATCGGCGGCGGCAACCCTATGTGGACAAGGAGAAGGACGGCACCGTTACCTATGCCTCCGAAAAGGGACATTTCGCCTGGGCCTCCGATTTCCGGCCAACGTTGATCTGGTCGGATGGCCAACTGGCCACGCGCCGGCCCGGTGACCCGCTGCCCGTTCCTGCGGCAGAGGAAGAGGAGCTTGAAGACGCGGTACGCGAGGGCGAGCCCGACGCGATCGGCGCGGCCTTTGCCGAAGCGCCCTGGATCGCTGCCTATGGCGGTGAGCCGCGGGGCGAAAGCTCTCGGATCGCCCCGGTCAAGGTGATGAATTCCGTTGTGCCCATCGACGAAGAGACCCGCGCCCTAGTCTCAGCCAAGTTCGCGGGGCGCGGTCGCGATGCCCTGTGGAACGATTTCCGCTGGGAGGATGCCGTCGAAGCCGGAATGGAGGCAGCCAGCGCCGAGTTCAGCGGCGACGTGACCTTTGCCCGCGTCCGGCAAATGATCCCCGTCAATCACATGGTCGCCCCTGCCGAACAGGCGCTTGAGTGCACCGCGTGCCATGCCTCCAACGGGCTGCTGGAAGATCTTCCGGGCGGCTTCGTTCCCGGGCGTGACCGGTTCGAGCCTGCCGTCAAGGTCGGGCTTCTGATCCTCGCAGGTACGCTTGCCGCCGTCCTGTTTCACCTGATCCTCCGGCTCGGCTTCGGGATGTTCTACAAGGGAAATCGTCATGGGTGATACGCCGTCGCAAGACCCACGCGGGGTTTATATCTTCTACCGGTTCGAGCGTTTCTGGCACTGGTCGCAAGCTGTGCTGATCCTTTTCCTGATGGCGACGGGGGCCGAGATCCACGGGTTCTGGACCTGGTTCGGGTTCGAACAGGCGCTGAACCTGCATATCTACACCGCGTTCACCCTCATCGTGCTTTGGGCTTTTGCCATCTTCTGGCATCTCGTCGCCGGACATTGGCGTCACTACGTCCCGACGACAAAGGGCCTTTGGAAAACGATCTCCTTCTATGCCACCGGTATCTTCTTTGGCGAACCGCACCCCTTCCAGCCGAGCCCGACGCGCAAGCACAACCCGATGCAGACCATGGCCTATCTGGGGTTCAAGGTGGCAATGGCGCCTGCGATGTGGATCTCGGGCCTTGGCTTGTGGATCTACGGCAAGTTTCCGGGCATGTATCCGGATGCCCTGCCGATCCTGTGGGTCCATACGCTCCACATCATGGCCGCCTTCCTGATCGCCGCTTTTCTAATCGCGCATCTCTACCTGATCACCACGGGCGAGACGGTTTTCGCGCAGCTTCGGGCGATGATCACGGGCTGGGACAAGCACGGCAAGGTCGACGAGGACTGAGACCGCCCGAGGCAATAGGCGGATCAAGCGTGGTCCCTGCTTGCTACGCTGCCACCCAATGGTTGCTCCCGGAACGAGCCCAAAAGGCGGTAGGTGCTGGATGATTGACGGATTCCGACCGCCCTAATTCTCACGGCCCCGACAGAACTTCGACGCTCGACAAGCCATCACTGAGGCGTCGACATTTTGCGCTGCAAGAAGCGTTTTTTCGCGAACCGCAGCGCGGGTTGCTCACTCCAAGCCGGTGCAGCGACTGTTTGAGACGCGTTAAGCGAACCCGTAGAGCCGGGCCGGGTTTTCGACGAGGATCCTCTGGATCGTTGTCTGGTCCTTTGTCCAGTCCGCGAGCTGGTCCAGAAGGTAGCCGTCATTCGGCATCTCCCGATAGTGCCACGGATGCGGCCAATCGGAGCCCCATAGAACCCGCTCGGGGGCCGCTTCCATGATTGCCCGCGCCACCGGTACAACGTCATCATAGGGTGGGGTGTCGCGCTCGGTCACGCGGTAGGCGCCGGTCATCTTGGACCAGCATCTTCCGTCCCGAAGCAGGCTCAGGAAGTCCTGAAACCCCGGAGTGGCGATCCCTTTTGGCATCTTCATGTATCCCATATGGCCCAGGACCACATCGGTGTGGAGACGCGCCAGATTTTGGGCGAGATTGGGGAACCGGTCGACATGTAACAGGAATTCCACATGCCAGCCGAGATCGAAAAGGCGTTCTGAGAAATCGACGATCTGGTCGAAACTGTCGAAAGGCATGCCGCCCTTGTCGACAAGGTTGAAGCGAACACCGCGGGCGCCAGCGGCGTTCCATGCCTCAAGGTCGCTGTCGGAGACATCGGGTTCCACGGCAACGATCGCGCGATATCTGTCCGGTGCTGTTGCCACCGCATCCATCATGGCGCGGTTATCGGTTCCGTAGACGCTCGGCTGGGTCAACACACAGCGTTCGATCCCGAGAATGTCGTGCATGCGCTGCATGGCCGAGAGCGGGGCATCTTCGGGCGTATATCCGCGTCGCGGCGAATATGGGTAATGCGCCTCCGGCCCAAACACATGCGTATGCACATCGCAGGCACGTGCCGGCATTATGAGCTTTGGCGCCTCGGTGTCCGCGACGGGCGGCGGGCAGGATGGAATGCTGTCTGTCACGTCTGAAACTCCCTTCGCGGCCAACGATCCTGTAACCGCCCCACAAAACCATTGCCCCGTCTGGGCATTCTCGCGCGGCGGCCATGCGTGTTTCGCGGATCCTATCGAACGGTGAGAGACGATAACAGCGTCTCTTGGCGGGCGCCGCTCAGTGAACAGGCCCAGGTTTGGGCGGGGTGGCTACAGGGAGCCAGCGTGCAGGGCGCTGGATCAGGGAGCCTTGGCTGGGTCAACCGGAAAGTCATAGCCGGTAGTGGCCATCGTCCGAGACGATGTTCCATAGGCGATCTGCGCGACCCGCGCCCCGAAAAGATCGCTGACATCGAGAATCAAGCACGGTCGGATCTGCGGGTAATCGTCATCGCGGGGTCTTGTCAGTGGAAAAGCGAACAAGACGATGTCGCCGCGGCTCAGACTGTCTTTCCAGTCCGCCGGCGCAGGTATCGAAATAGAGGCGTGGTACATGTCGTACTCCTTGATGGATGCAAGAGAAACGACACACACGACGCGCAGAGGTGATCCGCTCTACAAACACCAGAAGAAGGAGGTGGTTCCGCCGTGCGTGTCGCAGATAGCACGCACGGCGGAACCAGCGCATTGAACGGCATTCGCTAAGTCCGACTTGACAGAAGGCAGACAGGTCCAGTCCGATCGGGCGGAGCCAGTTTTTCAGAGCTTCTTCTGTCTGGATAGCGGACATCCATTCAAATCGCAGCAATCTGCAAGAAGGGCGGAAAGGAGCCATTCGCCGCGCAAAGAACCAATGGCCGGATGCTCCGAATTGCTTTTGGCGAGCGAGTTACCTGGCCAAGAGAACTACCCACTTCGAAATTCGTCCAGGAACAACAAAACCCTGTCCTGACGCCGCAAGAAAGCGGGTGCCGTTTCTACCAATTTCCAAGGCACAAGGCGGCCAATGGGGCTGCCGATCCAGAACAAGGCAGACACTCATGAAACTCTCTCCCATCAAACTGATCATCGCTCCGATCTCTGGCGCAATTCTTGTTGCACTCGCCGTGACGGCACAGGCCGATTACGTCACCGATCAGGCAGTCAAAGGCGCTGTTGCGGGCGCCACCATTGCCGGGGTCAGCGGTGGAAGTGTTGTAAACGGAGCGGTTGCAGGCGCGGCGGTTGGTGCCGTTGGCGGGGCAATCCAGAAGGACAATTTCGAAGACAATGTGGACGACGCCCGAGATCGAGCAGCGGAGCGCCGTGATGAATTCAGGGAAAACCAAAACGATTGAAGAAAAAACCGCAGCCGCGCGCCGAACAGCCGTTCGGTGCGCGGCCGCGATTTGCATTTGTCTACAGTTTCGAGCGCCGATAGCGTGCCGGCGTTTCTCCCGTCCAGCGTTTGAAGGCGACGGAAAAGGCTGCCTGATCGGCGAAATCCAGCGCGAAGGCGATCTGAGCGATGCTCTCGCCATTGCGCAGCAGGCGTTTGGCAAGATCGCACTGAGTGCCTTCGAGAAGCGCCTTGAAACTCGTCCCCTCCGCCGTCAACCGCCGTGTCATGGTCCGACGGGTCATGCCAATCTCGGCGGCAACCATGTCGCCGTTGGGCACCCTCCCGGGCAAGCGCTCCTTGAGGAGATCCGTCACACGTTCCGACAGGCTCTTCTCCGAAGCGGGGCGCGTGCGCATCTGGGTCTCCCCGTGCTGGCGCAAATGCCCCAGCAGGGCAGGGTCCGCGGTCGGGATCGGGAACTCCATTGCACCGGGCGGAAGCTGCAGCGCATAGCCAGCGCAATTCCCTTTCACGGCACAGCCCGCAAGCTCCGACAGATGCCTGCAATGATCGAGATCGTCGGAATCGATCTCCACCGAGATTGGCCAGAGGCCGTCAGCGGTAATCTGTTGCACACGCCGGAAAAGCCCGAAAACCAGCATTTCGCGATGCCTGGGATATTGGTGTGCCGGAATAACCTTGCTGCCCAGCGTGATTTTTGGCCCTGAAGCCGATTCCGTCATTCCGATCTGAACGTCCGGATCCTGCATGGCGTAGAACCGCTTCGAGAGCGTCAGGGCTTCTTGCAGTGTGGCGCTGGCACTCACCAGGTAGGCGACAAGCGTACCCGGAGGCCGGGTCGTGAGCCCGACACGAGCGGCAAATGTCTTGTCCTTGAGCTCCCGGCATGCCCGTTCGACAACATCCGCCTCATGCAGGAGTTCATATGTCGAGTCCGGGTTGTCCAGCGCCTCGGCAGAGGCCCCGGCCATCTCGAGCAACTCGGAGAAGGGAATGCGCGCTCCCGGCTCGGCGTCGTAGACCCGCGCGATCCCTCGGAGCCTGTATGAGCTGACTCTTGGCACCTGGCGATCTCCTCCCGTTGACCTCCGGATCGGTTCGTCTGGCCGATCGATGAATTCGATCAATTGTCCAGAACCCAAAAACAACTGTCCAGACCCCAAAGGAACAGATCGGCGTCAGCCTTTAGATCCGTGTCATCCAAGAGGGAAACACAGATGATCTATTACGCTCGCTACTACCGCCTTTGGGCAGCGCTCCAGTCGCAGTCCGGGAGCAAACCGCACCCCTTGCAAAAGGGAGCCCTGAGATGACGCCGGAATGTCAGGTTATTGTTCTCGATCTCCGGATCGAAATCCCGGTGAGGCAGGAACGCTTCGACTGTTCCGAAAGCCCGCCGGACGGCCCCCCGCTCCAGAACGACCCGGGCAAGGAGGGGCGGAAATGGGATCCGCCTTACCCGCCCTCGCGCTGAGCGCCGCTTCCCGGCCCCAAACCTTCCCAGCCAGTTCCAACCTCTCTCCCAATTGACCCAACGGGTCTCCGAAACTCCAAGGATTCAAAACGTGAAACCGCCCGCGAAACTCCTGACTTTCCTCTTCGGGGTCGTCTCGACCCCAGCTGCCGCCGCAGGGGGCGATCCCCGCTGGTGGGTCGCTCCCGGCCTCAATGACACCTACGCTTGGGTCGGCCTGGCCGTCTTCTTTCTCCTCATCCTGCTGGTGGCGCATCTCTACGCCCGGTTCGACCGCCACGTGGAACACCGCAACACCGGCTCGCCCTTGCGCACCACGATCCCGATGATGCTGACGGTTGCCCTCGCCTATGAACTCCTGCCGGCGCTCGGTCATTTCAGCATCCTGCTGCCCGCCGCCCTTATCCTGACCGCCGTTGTCCGCGACCTCATGCTCTGGTGGCGCCCTGAAGCCGAGGAAACAGTCCAATGATCGAAGTTCTTGTCACATCCTTCCCCTTCGTTCTGCGGGTGATCTACCTGCGTTGGCGGGGCATGCCGATCAATCTCTATAACGTGCACCGTGCGCTGGTCCTGTGGTTCGCGCTGGCGATGATGGTGTTTTTCGCCGTCTTCTACTACTACCCGAAATCCTATACCGGCCTCGTGCCCTTCCGCACTGTCCCGGTGGTCGCCGAGAGCGGCGGCACCGTCAGCGAGGTCTTTGTCCGTGGCGGCCAGAAGGTCGAGACCGGCGATCCTCTCTTCGCGGTGGAAAATGCCGCCCAGAAGGCCGCCGTCGAGATTTCGCAGCGACAGGTCGAAGAGATCGAGAGTGCCCTTGCGATGGCAGATCTCGATATCGAAGCGGCGCAGGCGGCCTTGGACGCGGCGTTGGCATCGAAGTCACAGGCCGAGACCTCACTGGCCGATCACGAGGCGCTCAAGGCCCGTGGCTCCGCGGCCTTCCAGACGAGCCAGCTCGAGCGGGCACTGACGACGGTGGAAAGCCGGTCCGCCGAAGTGCGCGCCGCCGAGGCCCAGCTCGCCGCAGCCCAGGTTCAGGCCCGCTCCGTCATGCCGGCCCAGCTCGCCACCGCCCGCGCCTCGCTCGACAAGGCGAAGCTCGACCTCGCGAAGACCATCACCCACAGCTATGTCGACGGCACCGTCGAGCAATTGACCCTGAATGTCGGCACCCGTGCGGCCCCGATGCCGATGACCCCCGCAATGCTCATCATCCCCGATCGCTCCGAGGCGGAAAGCGGCCGCATCGTCGCCGGCTTCTCCCAGGTCTCCCATACCGAGCTCTACGAGGGCATGGCCGCCGAGGTCGCCTGTGAAAGCAACTTCAACATCGGCATGCGCAACACGATCCTGCCGGCCCGGATCACCCGCATCCAGGACCCGATCTCCTCGGGCCAGATGGCCCCCAGCGGCAAGCTGATGGAACCGGCGGAGCGAGCGAAGCGCGGTCAGGTCGTTGTCCATCTCGACCTCGTCCACCCCGAGCACAGCGAGCAGCTCGTTCCCGGCAGCGCCTGTATCGTGCAGTCTTACACCACCAGCCTGAAGGGGCCGATGGAAGGCACGATGGTCGCCCAC
Organism: Tropicimonas sp. TH_r6; assembly: GCF_033101155.1. Lineage (NCBI taxonomy): Bacteria > Pseudomonadati > Pseudomonadota > Alphaproteobacteria > Rhodobacterales > Roseobacteraceae > Tropicimonas > Tropicimonas sp. TH_r6. The sequence continues at coordinate 6,316 of NZ_JAWMPX010000014.1, read as the reverse complement.
GCGGTTGAAGCCATGGGCATCATCAAGGCCGTGGGCATCCGCATCAAGGCCTGGCTCGGCCTCGCCTCCGGCATCGGTCTGGTTGGCTCGGGCCACTGACATGCCCTCCAGCGCCCGGAGCGATCCGGGCGCTGGACCCGTTCTGTCCCGCATCGCATCCCGCCGCGCCCGGCGGCGATCACGATCCGGGGATCGGCCGGAATGCCACAGGTCCGGGCAGAATCCCGTGCTATTTCTCAGGTCAACTGCTCCATTCGAGGAAACGCCGATGAACAGTTTCGCAGGCATCGACGCAGAAGTGCTGGCGCGCATCCAGTTTGCCTTCACCGTGTCGTTCCACATCATCTTCCCGGCCTTCTCCATTGGCCTTGCCAGCTATCTCGCCGTGCTGAACGGCCTCTGGCTCTGGCGAAAGGACGACGCCTATCTCGCGCTCTTCAACTACTGGAAGAAGATCTTTGCTGTCGGCTTCGCCATGGGCGTCGTGTCGGGCATCGTCATGTCCTACCAGTTCGGCACCAATTGGAGCGCCTTTTCCGACATCACCGGCCCGGTGCTCGGCCCGCTCATGGCCTATGAGGTGATGACCGCCTTCTTCCTCGAAGCGGGTTTCCTCGGCATCATGCTCTTCGGCCGCGAACGGGTCGGGCCGGGGCTGCACATGTTCGCCACCGCCATGGTCGCTGTGGGCACGGTGATCTCCGCCACCTGGATCCTCTCGGTCAATTCCTGGATGCAGACTCCGGCAGGCTACAGCATGAACGAGGCCGGCCAGTTCATCCCCGAGGATTGGTGGGAGATCGTCTTCAACCCCTCCTTCCCCTACCGGTTGACCCATATGGTGCTGGCCGCCTATCTCACCACCGCCTTTGCCGTGGCCGGGGTCGGGGCCTGGCACCTGCTGCGGGGCAACCGCACGCCGGAAGTCACGCGCATGTTCTCCATGGCGATGTGGATGGCCATCCTGGTGACACCGCTGCAGATCTTCGCCGGCGACGCCCATGGGCTCAACACGCTGGAGCACCAGCCGCAAAAGGTCATGGCAATGGAGGGCCATTTCGACAGCCATCCCGACGGCGCGCCGCTGATCCTCTTCGGCATTCCCAACGCGGCGGAGAAGCGCGTCGATTACGCCATCGAGATCCCGAAGCTCTCCTCGCTGATCCTCAAGCACGACCTGAACGCGCCGCTGGACGGGCTCGACACGATCCCCGATGACGAGGAGCCGCCCGTGGCCATCGTCTTCTTCAGCTTCCGCATAATGGTCGGCATTGGCTTTGCCATGCTGGGGGTCGGTCTCTGGTCCGCGCTGCGACGCTGGCAGGGCGGGCTCACCGAGGACCGCTGGCTGCACCGGGTCTGCGTGCTCATGGCGCCAAGCGGCTTCGTGGCCGTGCTCGCGGGCTGGATCACGACCGAGGTCGGGCGACAGCCCTACACGGTCTACGGCTTGCTGCGCACCTCGGACTCGCTCTCGCCGGTGGACGCGCCCGCGGTCGCGACCTCGCTGATCGCCTTCATCGTGGTCTATTTCGCCGTCTTCGGCGCCGGGACCTTCTACCTGCTGCGTCTCATGGGCAAGCCGCCGGCGGATGGGGCCGGGCCAACCACGGGGCCGGTGAGCATTACAAACGCACTTCCCGGGGAGACGGCATGATGATCGAGCTTTCCACCATCTGGGCGGGCATCATCGCCTTCGCCGTGCTGACCTACGTGATCCTCGACGGGTTCGACCTTGGCATCGGCATCCTCTTCCCCTTCGCGCGCAGCGACAAGGATCGCGACGTGATGATGAATTCGGTCGCCCCGGTTTGGGACGGCAACGAGACCTGGCTGGTGCTCGGCGGCGGCGGGCTCTTCGCCGTCTTCCCGCTCGCCTATGCGGTGGTGATGCCGGCGATCTACATGCCGATCATCATCATGCTTCTGGCGCTGGTCTTCCGCGGCGTCGCCTTCGAGTACCGATGGCGCACGGTGCGCGCCCGCTGGGTCTGGGACCTTGCCTTCCACGGTGGCTCGACCCTCGCAGCACTTTGCCAAGGGATCGCGCTCGGCGCGCTGGTGCAGGGTATCCCCATTGAGGACCGCGCCTATGCCGGCGGCTGGTGGGACTGGCTTACGCCCTTCTCCCTTCTCACCGGAGTGGCGCTGGTGGTCGGCTACGCGCTGCTCGGCGCGACCTGGCTCAACATGAAGACGACGGGCGCCCTGCAACGGCAGATGCACGGCTTTGCCCGACCGCTCATGTTCGCCACGCTGGGCCTGATCGGGCTTGTCAGCCTGCTGACGCCGCTCCAGGACCCGGTTTATCTCCAGCGCTGGTTCGCCTGGCCGGGCGTGATCTTCTCGGTTGCGGTGCCTGCGATCGTTCTCGCGCTGGCCTGGCGTCTCGACCGTGGCTTGCGTAGCTGGCAGGATGTTGCGCCCTTCCTCTGCGCCATTGGTCTCTTCGTCGTGAGCTTCATCGGCATCGGGATCAGCTTCTATCCGCACATGGTGCCGCCCGGCCTGACCATCGCCGACGCCGCAGCCCCTGATAGCAGCCTCGCCTTCGCCCTTGTTGGCGCAGTGATCCTGCTGCCGATCATCCTCGGCTACACGGCCTATGCCTACTGGGTGTTTCGCGGCAAGGTCGATCCCGAGGAGGGCTACCATTGATCGCCCTTCGACGATTGCTCTGGTTCGCTGTGCTCTGGCTTGCGAGCGTAAGTGTGCTCGGAACGGTGGCCTTCTTGATCCGGTTTGCGATTGCGTAACGCAACGAGGGCGTGCCCACCAAGAAGTTGTCCCAAAAGGTCGGGTCTGAAAGGAGTGACGTGTTGTAGAGGAGGAAAGGCAGGCGTTCATCCGAAACGGTCGTTCACTTTGCTCGGATCGAACGGCGGCCAAGGGCCGTTCCCGACGGCTACTTCTCGGCAAGCGAGAGCCATTCCTCGCAGCCGCAGAAACCGACAGGAAGGGCGGGGAACAGTCATTCGCTGCTGACAGAATGAATGGCCGGTTTCGTTCAGCCCTTGCGCTGCGGTAGCGTTCGGCTCGTATTGGGTGTGCGATTCACCACTGTGCTCCGGATCCGCCGGGGTCATTCTTCGGAAGGAACGCAAGGCACTCGGGTTGGTCCCAATCCCTTCATTCAAATCTGTTGCAGTCCGGCGGAATGGGCAGAAGGCCTCGCCGTTGCCAACTTTTGCCGTTCGAGCAATCGGGAGCCTGGTTGCGATCACAAGAACAAGCGCCCGAACAGGACTGCGCCGCCAGAAAGCAGGAACGCCGACTTGAGCAGAATGTTCGAGAACCCGATCAACCCGTAGGAAATCAGGCCAAGCCCCGTGCCGGTGATGCAAAAGGCGATCAACGCTCCAACGGGATCATGCTCCAGGTTGATGATCCCGGGGTTGGCGACCATCGAGAACGGGATGATATAGAGGCCGATACCGAGCGCCATGGCGGTCACGGCGACACGCAGCCAGTTTTCCCCAACCATTCCGGCAGCGATGAACACCGCGCCGCAGACCGGCGGCGTGATGGTGGACAGCAGCGCGAACCAGAAGACGAAAAGGTGTGCCTGCAGGGGTTCCAGCCCAAGCTGGATCAGCGCGGGGCCGGCAACGGACACACAGACCACATAGGCGGCGGTCGTCGGCACCTCCATCCCCAGGAGGAGGCAGGCGAGGGCGGTCAGGAACAGGGACGGCCAAAGCATCCCCCCCGAGCCCGACAGGATGACGGAGGTCAGCTTGACCCCCAACCCGGTGATGGACAGCACCCCGATCACGATCGACGCGCACAGGATGATCGAGGCGATCATCGACACCTGTTTGGCCGCCGTCAGAAGAACCTTCTCGAAGCGTCTGGCCGTTCTGCCCGGATCAAATCTAAGATCCTTGCCAAGGAACAGCAGAAGGGCCGCGGCCAGGATGGCAATGCAGGCCGAATACTGCGGGGTGAACTTCCAGTAGAACATACCCAGCAACAGCACGGTGAAGGGCACCAGGAAGAAGCTCGACGTCACGATGACATCGCGTCCCGAGGGCTGGTCCTCAACGTTGATTCCGCTCAGGTCGAACCGGCGGGCGTAGGCGTTGATGCCGATCCAGACCGCGATGAAGAACAGAAGGGCGGGTAGCACCGCAGCCGCCATGATCGAGGTGTAGGGCGTTCCCGTCAGCTCGACCATCACGAATGCACCGGCCCCCATCAAGGGAGGCATTATCTGCCCGCCAGAGCTTGCCACTGCCTCGACTGCCGCGGCGAGTCGTTTGGGGTACCCGAGGTTGGTCATGGCCGGCAGTGTGATCGCGCCGGTTGAGGCCACATTGGCCGAGGCCGATCCCGAGATCGACCCGAAGAGCGCCGAGGAAATCACCGAAACCTTGGCCGCGCCGCCCTTGAGATGCCCGGCGGCAAAGGCGGCGACGTTCATGAAGCCGCTCCCGGCCTCGCCGGCATTCAGGACAGCGCCAAAGATGACGAAGATTGACACGACGCCGACGGAAACAGCGGTCAGGCTGCCCCACAACCCGCCCTCGGCAATGGTCATGGTCCCCAGGAAACTGTACAGCGGCGCGCCGGAATGGCCGAACTCTCCGGGGATCAGATTGCCGAACAGCGCGTAGAGGAGCGCGATTGAGGCCACCATCGGCAGCGGCCAGCCAATGGCGCGCCGTGCGGCCTCGATCACGGTCACCAGCAGGACAATGGCGATCCCCAACTGGAACCGGGATTCCAGAAAGCCATATTGGTCCGCCAGCATGTTGTGGTTGAAAGCAACCCAAAGCGCTGCGCCGGACCCGAGGATCGTCAGCAGGGTCCCGGTCGCAAGGCCCAAGAGGCTTTTCGGTTCGAACAGGAGAATGAACGGCAGCACCAGCGCCATGTGAACCGGCCGGCTGACCAGGTTGGGCACAAGCCCCCAGAAGATCAGGCCGAGATGGAACGCAACGAGGCAAAAGGCAAGCGCCAACCACAACGCCTTCCCCGTCCGGCCCCACTGGAACGTCTGCTCTTCCATCGCCTGCCTCTCTGGTCTGGTTGCGCGAAAGGCGTTCCGCGCAACCGATTGGTCTTGCGCCGTCAGGGGCGGATCACATCTGCTCGGGCGTGAGTTCGATGCCGGCTTCCTTGTAGTAGCGGGCAGCGCCGGGATGAATCTTTCCGGAGATATTCGCCATGAGCCCGTCTGTCACACCGTTCCACCAGGGGGCGGCACCGGCCATGTCTGCCTTCGCTTCCCAGAATGCCTTGGTCAGCGCGTAGGCGGTGTCATCATCCATCTTGGTGGTCGTGTAGGTGACCACCGGCAAGGAGGTCGTCGTGATATCTGCCTCCTGACCGGCATAGGTTCCGGCGGGAATGGTCAGCCGCGTGCGCTTGGTGGCCGCGACCTGCTCGTCATCCAGCGACAGAACCGTAACCCCGGTCGAGGCAGCCGCTTCGACAACGTTTGGAGCGGGCCAGGAACCGGCGGTGACAAAGCCGTCGATCTGGCCGTTCTTCAGGGCCGGAACCGCATTGGACAGCTCGACATCCGCAATCTCGACCTTGCCTTCAAGGCCGAAGAGGCCAAGATACTTTTCACCTTCGCGAGCCCCGAAAGAGCCTTTGCCCAGCAGGATCGTCTTGCCTTCAAGGTCTGCAAAGCTGGTTGCGCCACTGTCGGCGGACATCACGAAATGCATGGTCAGGGACGGGATCGGGAACAATGCCCGGATCTCGTCGAAGGATGGGTCACCCTTACCTTCGAACATCGCCTTGCTGCCCTGGGCGAGCTTCACCAACACCGGCGGCGTTGTGAACACGTAGTCGCCGCCGCGCGCGCGAACCTCCATCACGTTCTGGGTCGACCCTTGGCTTTCCTCGACGGTGACGATGATATCGCCGCCCGAAGCGGATTTCATCGCCTCGGCGATCTGAACGCCCATCTGGTAGTAGGAGGATGTCGACTTGGCGGATTTGTAGGTGATGCGCGTTTCGGCGTTGGCGGCACCAGTTGCCATGATGCTCGCGGCGGCCAGAATGGCGGCAGGTTTCAGTATCTTGAACACGTTGCTCTCTCCCATTTTTTCCAGAGTCATCTTGCGCATGGAGGGCGAGTATTCAAGCGGCGTGGCCCGATGGAGGCGCGTTCCGGTGACGCGCCAGTTGCTGTGGAACAATACGCGACGGGGTCACAGGGGCCATTTTGGCCTGACCGATCTGCGTGCGGTTCGGTTTGCCGATGACGACCTGTGTGGCTGGATCATCGGCCGGCAAGGAGGGCTTTGTTGCACAAATCGGATCAGGGATTCACTGTGTGAATCCAGCCTGATAGCTGGAA